>CAYZAE010000001.1:0-5699 GCA_964476125.1 uncultured Verrucomicrobiota bacterium
CCGATGTCGTACCAGAGCGCGGGGTAATACGGTCGCGGATCGAATCCATGACGCGCCTGGAATTTCTGATTGAACCGGTCGGTCCAGGAACGGCCGGCGCCGCGGTAGAGGGTGGGTTCGTCGAAGAAGGTGGAATCGATGGTGGTGCCGAAGTGTTTGGCGAAGCGATCGAAGTAGGCCTGGTGGGTTATCTCGATGAAGCGGTCTGCTGCTTCGGGGTCGAGATAGTCGCAGATGGGATCGCCGTCCTTCACGCAGACGAACGCCATGAGTTTCCAGAGGCCGTCCGGGGCGGACCAATCGATGCGCCCTTCGCGGATCGAATCCGAAAGTTCGATACGCTGCAGGGTGGTGGTGTGCATGGCCACCAGGGAGGCCAGGGTGCCCGCCGGGAGGTTGGTTTGGAATCGAGCGGGGCCTGCGACGGCCCACTCGCGTTTATCGAGGCGCTTGAGGGTCAGGTGCGGCCAGCGCTGCGCGAACTGGCTGGTGTCGGAGGAATTCTGGGAACCGGCGGAACCGCTGGGGAAACCGAATTCATCGTAGAGGGAGAGAGTGAGTCCAAGTTGCCGGGCCTGATCCAGGGCGGCTCCGTAGACCGCGAAGTAGTCGTCGGACAGATAGGGCGGGGCGAAGCCGCGGCCGAAGGGGAGGATGCCGAAGCCGCCGTACTTGGAACGATCGCGGGCCAGCTGCATCTGCGCGCGGACGGTGGGGGCGTCGACGCGGACATCATTCCAGAACCAGAGCGGGCGCGGCCAGAAGCGTTGTGGGGGTTGGGCGAAGTCGGCGGCGGTGGGCGCGGTGGGTGCGGTGGTCCCGGTGCTGACGAAAGTGTTTGGCGGATCGCGGGGTGCCTGGGGTGCGCCGGCGAGAACTCCAAAGGTGAGAAGACTGATCAGACTCAGGAAGGTGGCACGGTTCATGGGGGTGAGTCCGTGGGAGGAAATCCCGCGGGGTGATCCGGGGCAGGTTCCCACTCCTCAGGGGAGCGGGCAAAGGATCGGGGACGAGGGAGAGGGGCGGCGGCCCATGTCCCATGACGCGAGGGAGTGGTTTTCGACAGGATGAACAGGATCGACAGGATGGGGAGGGCCTTCGGGCTTGGCGGCAGGCGGAAGTCCTGACCCAATCTGCGGCCGGTTCGACGGCCGATGCTGAGGAGGAGCCGGATGGAGGCGTTCTTCGACCAGGATTGGTTTCAACCTCAAGCGACCTACGCCATGCCCAAACTTCTTCGCGCTCTCTGGCTCGCCAGTTTTCTCCCTTGGCTTCTGACGGCCCCCGCAGTCGGCGCGGCAACGACGCTTCGTTTGGAAGCGGAGCGTGCGGCGGGCGATCGGCTGCGCCTGAAGTGGCCGGCCGGGACAGCGGGGGTGCGTCTCGAATCGTCGGAGGTTCTTGGGGCAGTGGCGGGCTGGCGTTCGGTGCCGGCGGTGCCGGTTTCGGTTGGGGAGTGGTCGACGGTTGAACTCGATGCGGGCACGGGTGGACTGCGGGAGCGCTATTTCCGGCTGCGCGTTGAGGAGCCGTTGGTCACGACGGTGGACGAGACGTCACCGGCGCTGGGGGAGTCCGGGGTGTCGTCGCGGCGCGAGATGGTGCTGCGGTTCTCGCGTCCCCTGGCGGGCGACGCGATCCTGGATACGCGACGGATCCGGGCGTCGTACGGAGAACGTTCCCTGCTGATGCGGGTGGCGGTGTCGGCGGACCGGCGGGTGGCGACCTTGTTTTTCCTGGAGGACCTGCCTGGGGCGGCGCGGGTGTGGGTTCGGTTTGATGGGGAGGAGGTTCTCGATGCGGCGGGCGTTCCGGTGGATGGCGATGCCGACGGGGTGGGGGGAGGTTCGTTCGAGACCTGGTTCGAGACGGCGGGGACGACGGCGGTGTCGGGGACGGAGGTGGTGGGCCGGGTCTTTGCGAGTGAACGGCGTGGGGACGGTTCGAATCAGCCGCTGCAAGGGGTGACGGTGACGGTGGATGGCGCGGAGGAGAGACTTCGGGCGGTCACGGATGCGACCGGATTCTTTCGGTTGAGCCCGGCGCCCTCGGGGCGGTTTTTCGTGCATGTGGATGGCCGGACGGCGGTGGGGAGCCAGTGGCCGGGGGGAGCGTATTACCCGTATGTGGGCAAGGCGTGGACGGCCGTGCCTGGGCGGACGAACCAGTTGGCGGGCGGCACGGGGGAAGTTTTTCTGCCCCTGGTGCCGGGTGACGCGCTGGTGGCGACGAGTGTGTCGGAGGCGACGTCGGTGCGCGTGCCGGAGTCGGTGGTGGCGGCGAATCCGGCGTTGGCGCGGGTGGAGGTGTTGGTGGAGCCGAACTCCCTGGTCAGCGACAACGGGACGCGGGGTGGGCGGGTAGGTTTGGTGCCGGTTCCCCCGGACCGGTTGCCGGAGCCGTTGCCGCCCGGGCTCAATCTCCCGCTGGTGATCACGGTGCAGACCGATGGTTCTTCGAACTTCGATGCCCCGGCGCGGGTGCGGTTGCCGAACCTGCCGGATCCGGTCACGGGTCTGGTGCTTCCTCCCGGGGCGAAGAGTGCGCTGTGGAGTTTCAATCACGACACGGGCCGGTGGGAGATTCAGGGGTCGATGACGGTGACGGCGGACGGCGCCTCGGTGGAGAGTGATCCCGGCGTGGGCATTCGTCAGCCGGGCTGGCATGGCAGTTCCCCGGGAACCTCCGGTGGCGGTGGACCGCCTGAAGGCAATCCGCCTCCGGACTGCACCAGCAACAGTTGCCGTCCGAAACCCGGCTGGGATCCGTCGGAGCATTACAACGGCTGCGGGCCGGAGGGGGCGGATTATCTCGTTCCGGACAATCCGAACGGCAATTGCGCCTCCTTCTACGAGGCGTGCAAGGCGCACGACATCGGGTACTCCACCTGCAACAAGCCGAAGGCGGACACGGACAACCAGTTTCTCCAGAACATGCGGGCGTCGTGCGATTGCCTCCTCGCGCTTCTCGATCCCGTCGGCTACGGCAAATGCATGGCCTTCGCGCAGGCCTATTACGAGGCGGTCTCAAACGGCGGGGGCGGGGCTTATGAGGCGGCCCAGAACGAGGCCTGCGAGTGCGGGTGTCCCCCGGGTTCCTCCGCTCCGAGTCTCATGGGCGGGAGGGCGGTGCAGGGCCAGGGCTCGACAGGATCCGCCACCGTGCCGTCCGTGGGCGTTCACGCCTACGCCGTCGTCGAAGCCGGCACCGGAGTCGTGGTGAGTCGCGGGACGATGACTTCGGCTGGGATTCCGATGAATTCCCTGATCCTGGCGCCGAACCGTGAGTACGACCTGCAGGTTCTCCAACTGGCCACCCTCGACGAGGGAGCCGTCCGCTTCCGTACGCCGGCCAGCGGCGTCCGGTTCACCATTCCCCCCGTGCTGGTGCGCGCGGCGACATCCTGGGATCGCGACGGGGACGGACTGCATGATCGGGGCGAACTCGTGCTGGGCACGAATGCCGATTCGGCGGACACGGATTCGGACGGCATCCTGGATGGCGCGGAAGTGCGCAACGGGCTTGATCCTGCGGATGGAACGCCGCTGCGAACCGGGATTCTGTCGTCGGTGACCACCCAGGGCCCGGCGCTCGACCTCTGTCTTTCGGGAACCCTGGCGGTGGTGGCGGAGGGCGTGGCCGGGGTGTCGGTGTTCGATGCCAGCGACCCGCTCAATCCGGTGCGCGTCGCGCAATTCCCGCTGGCCAGGGCGGCGACCTCGGTGGCGTGCGGAGGCGGTTGGTCGGTGGTGACGGTGGCGGATGGCGGGCTGGCCATTCTGGACCTGCGCGAAGCGGGTCGGCCGGTTTTGAGCCGCCAGATCGTGTTGTCGGGAGAACTGACCTCGGCGGCGGTGGCGGGAGGTTTTGCGCTGGTGGCCAAGGTGGATGGCAGCGTGGTGGACGTCGAGTTGGCCACGGGCCGGGTGGGGGCGACGGTCTCGGTGGGAGGAGCGGTTTCGGATCTGCTGTTGGACGGCGAGTATCTCTACGCCCTGCAACCGCCGAACCTGCATATCCTCCGGTGGAATAATGGACTCAGCCTGGTTGGGAAGGTGAACAGCCCGGGAATCTCGGGGGTCAACGTCCGCCGGCTTCGGTTGTCCGGAGGGGACGGCCGGCTCTATGCCGCGTTCAACGCGGGGTTCAACGTCTTCGATCTCGCGGATCCGGCGAAGCCGCGCCTGGTGACGGCGCATGGCACGGCCCAGCGGGGTTGGAAGCAGATGGTGCCGAACGGTTCCGGCCTGGGTCTGGGCGTGGTGGGGGCGGCGAGCAACGCGGATGGCGCGCATGACCTCGATCTCTATTCCCTCAGCCCCGCGGGCACCAATCGTGTGTTCCGTTCGACCCTGGCCACTCCGGGCCTGGCCGGGGCGGTGGCCATTCATCAGGGCCTGGCCTACGTGGCGGACGGCGAGGCGGGCTTGCAGGTGGTCAATTACATCAGCGCCGACACCCAGGGCCGCGCGCCGGAGATCACCCTGGTGCCGTCGTTTCTCAGCGAGCCGGAACCCCAGGCCGAGGTGGGTTCCCTGTTCCGGGCGCTGGCCCGGGTGACGGATGATGTCCAGGTGCGGCAGGTGGAGTTCTACATCGATGGAAATCGGGTGGCGGTGGATGGCGGGTTCCCCTTCGAGGCCACCCTGCGGGTGCCGGCGACCGATGTGTTCCGGCTCCAGGCCAAAGCCATCGACACGGGAGGCAACGCGACCTGGTCCCGGGAGTTCGTGGTGCGGGTCACGCCTGACGCGACTCCGCCCCGGGTGGTGCGGGTCAGCCCCGAGATTGGAGACCGGAACCTGACCGAAGTGCGGGCTTACGTCTCCGAGCCGCTGGATGCCACCACCCTGACGGCCTCACGTTTCGGAGTTTGGGCCGCGGGCCCGGACAACCTGCTCGGCACTCCGGATGATGTGGCTGTCGGGGGCGGCCTCCGTTCCTTTGATGCGGAGACCCTCGCGGCGGTGCTTCGTTTTCCTCAAACCCTGCCCCTCGGCACCTATCGCGCGGTGATCGGTTCCGGCGTGACGGATCGCGGGGGCAATCCGCTCGCCCAACGCGCGTGGGAATTCCGGGTCGTGGACGGCAACCTCTGGAACGGCGGCGCCGCGGGCTCGTGGAACAATCCGGCGAACTGGATCGAGGGCCGCATTCCGGGTCCTGGAGACACGGCCCTGGTGATGATGCCCCCCGGCACAACCCTCACCTGGAACGCGCCGAAACTGGACGTCCGTCGCCTGGAATTCTGGGGGGATGCGACGTTGACCAACCCGGAGTTCAAGGCGTCCGAAGGCATTGAAGTTCTCGGAAACGTCCGTTGGCACGGCGGTCGGGTCACTTCCTCCACGGTTCGGGTCGCCGCGAGCGCTTCCCTCACCCTGGGCGGGAACCTCCTGCTCGACCGGGTGAAAGCCATCGGCCAGTTGCGGGTGGCGGAATACGATGGCGTGCAGATTCGCGGGGGACTGGATCTGACGGGAGCGACCCTCCTGCTGCCCGGGGCGCGGTTGGACATGGTGGACACCCAGACCATCACCGGTGGGATGCTCATCACGGGCGGGGTGCCGGCGTGGTCGCCGGTCGTGGTCCCGGCGGGAGTGACCCTGACCTTGAGTCCGACCACGCTGGTGCGTGGGGCGGCGGGCTGGTTCCAGGGACAGGGCACGTTGCGCAACGAAGGAACCCTTCGATCCGAT
>CAYZAE010000001.1:5799-59062 GCA_964476125.1 uncultured Verrucomicrobiota bacterium
AGATTCGCGGGGGACTCGATCTGACCGGAGCGACCTTCCTGTTGCCGGGGGCGCGAATGGAGGTGGTGGACACCCAAACCATTACGGGCGGGACGCTGGTCCTGGGCGGGGTGCCGGCGTGGTCGACGGTGGTGGTGCCGGTGGGAGTGACCCTGACTCTGAGTCCGAGCACGCTGGTGCGGGGTGCACCTGGCTGGTTCCAGGGGGCGGGCACCCTGGTCAACCAGGGGATTCTCCGGGCGGATGTTGCGGGCCAGACCCTGCGTGTGCAGACGGCCGTGTTCCGGAACGAGGGCAAAGCCGAGGCCCTGAATGGGGGGCTGCTGGATCTGCCGTGATCGGCGGCTTTCCGGTTGTTTCGCGGGATGGGTCCTGCGGCAATGGGGCCAGGCTTATGGTTCAAACCAAGACGGAGTTCTTTCAGTTGGCGACGGAGGATCGGCCCTTCTTTCTTCAGAGTGGCGAGACCTTGTCGCCGGTGGTGCTGGCGTACGAACGTTACGGGACGCTGAACCGGGATCGGACCAATGCGATCCTCGTGTTCCATGCCTTGAGCGGATCGCAGCATGCGGCCGGCCACAATCCCGCGGTGGAAGGGGTGGGGGGACGATGGACCGAGGAGATCCATTCCGGTTGGTGGGATGAGTTCATCGGGCCGGGGCGGGGTTTGGACACGGACCACTTTTGTGTGATCTGCGTGAACTACCTCGGCGGCTGTTACGGGTCGACGGGGCCGAGTTCGATCGATCCGCGGACCGGGCGGGCGTACGGTCCGAGGTTTCCGCAGATGACCATCGCGGACATCGTGGAGGCGCAGATGGCGTTGCTGGATCACCTAGGAATCAGGGTGTTGCATGCGGCGCTGGGGGCGTCCCTGGGCGGGTTGCTGGCGTTGAGCCTGGCGACGCGCAGTCCGGAGCGGGTGCGGACGGTCATTCCCTTTGCCACGGGGGTGCGGACGACGCCGTTGCAGCGATTGCACAACCTCGAGCAGATTTGTGCGATCGAGGCCGATCCCGATTTTCGGGGGGGCGAGTACTATGATGGCCGGCCGCCGAACCGGGGATTGGCTCTGGCTCGGATGATTGGGCACAAGACCTTCGTGTCGCTGGGGGCGATGGAGGAGCGGGCGCGGTCGGAGGTGGTGCGGCGCAACGACACCCTGGCGTGGTATCAGCTTCGGAGCCCGCTGGAGAGTTACATGCTGCATCAGGGACAGAAGTTCGTGGAGCGGTTCGATGCGAACACCTATCTGCGGATTCTGGATGCCTGGAACCGGTTCGACCTGGTTCGGGAGGCGATTGCGACGGATCTGGTGGCGCTCTTTCAGCGGTGCCGGAAGCAGAGCTACCTCGTTTTCACCATTGATTCGGATGCCTGCTTTTACCCGGAGGAACAGGCGGAATTGATGGAGGTGTTGAAGAAGGCGGGGGTGGACGCGACGCGGATCACGGTGCACAGCGACAAGGGGCATGACTCCTTCCTGCTGGAGCCGCATCTGTACCGTCCGTTTCTCCGGGCGGTGTTGCAGGGGTGAGGCTGCTCGAGGCTTGCCCTCGGGGGCCCGGGGCTCGTAAACGAAGCGCGATGAAGACCACCGCGTTCCTTCTGGCTTCCGTGCTCACGATTCATTTCACGACCTCCCCGGCGCTGCTGGCCGCCGATGGCGTTCCCGCCGGGGCTGCGGACGGAAGACCGCCGGTGGCGACGCTTCCGATCCCGGGCGCGGATCCCGCTGGAACGCCGGGGTCACGGTCGCGGGTGGATCCGGGCGAGGTGGCGGCCGACGCGCTGGTGGTCCGGCCGCTGGGGTTGGCGGCGACCGCGGTGGGGGCGGCGATCTTCGTGGTGGCGCTGCCCTTTGCGGCGATTGCGAAGGATGTGAAGGGGACCGGGGCGACCCTCGTGGGGGCTCCGGCGCGCTTCACGTTTCAGCGGAGACTGGGTGATTTTGAAGTGAACCGATGAGGGGAGTGAGGAGCCCGGAGTTCGGAGATCGGAGTTCGGAGATCGGAGTTGGGGGAGGGCTGGCTCCGGCTCCGGCTCAGGCGACGGGGCGTTCGCGGGCGTGGTCGGGCCAGGTGAAGCAGACGGAGGTTCCGGAGTCGGCCTCGGATTCGATCCAGATGCGGCCGCCCCGGGTTTCCACGATGCGCTTCACGAGGGTCAGACCGAGCCCGGTGCCGGGGATGTCGGTGTCCTGGTGGAGTCGCTGGAAGATCTGGAAGACCTTTTCCCGGTAGCGTCGGGGGATGCCCGGGCCGTTGTCGGCCACGGAGAACTGCCAGGCGCCGTTTTCCCGGAGGGCGGTGACGCGGATCTGGCCTTCGGGTTTGTCGAGGTACTTGACGGCGTTATCCAGGAGGTTCTGGAAGATCTGATGGAGCCGTTCCGGATTTCCGTAGACCACGGGCAGTTCGTCGGAGACGGAGAAGGTGATGTTGGCCGGGGGGGCGAGGACGGAGAGCACCTGACGGACGAGTTCGCGGGTGGCGATGCGTGACTGGGGTTCGGGGGAGCGGCCGACCCGGGCGCAGGCGAGCAGTCCGTCGATGAGCCGTTGCAGGTGGAGCACCCGTTGCCGGAGCAGGGCGAGCAGGCGCAGACCGCCGGAGTCCAGCTGGGAGGCGTGATCCTGGGCGAGCCACTCGGAGAGTTGGTGGATGCCCCGGAGCGGGGCCTTGAGATCGTGGGTGACGACGTAGGCGAACTCGGCCAGTTCCTGGTTGATGGCGCGGAGGTCGGCGGTGCGTTGTTCGACCCGCTGTTCCAGTTCGGCGTTGAGCTGGCGGATCCGGGCTTCGGCTTCCTGGCGTTTCCTGTCGGTGCGGATCGCGCACGCGAGGTTGGCGCAGGTGATGATCAAGGGATCCAGTCGGCGGGCGGCCTCGATGTCGTACGGCGTGGAATCCCGGTACAAGGCGACCACGCCGACGACCTGTCCGTCGTGCAGCAGGGGAAGTCCCAGAAGATGGCGTGATCTTCCCGCGGTCTCCACGGCGGGGGACGCGATCGACCGCGTGTCGGCCCGGGCCAGGGTCCGGATCGCATCGAGGAAATCATCCGCGATTTCCGGGGCGGGCGTCCTTTCGGCGCGGGATCGGTCGGCCGGGGTCGCGCCTGCGTCCGCGTTTCCTGCCGCGGGCTCCAGCGGGGTGAGTTCCGACAAACCGGCGGCCCTGGAGGCCGTGGCGCCGGCCTGGGGTGTTCCCGGGGGGTGGAACCGGCGGAGGCAGGGGGTGTTGTCGGGGGATTCGACCACTTCCGCCACGGCCCCGCCGGTGCTGCGGGTCATGCGCACCAGGGTGTCCAGCATGCGCTCCACGTTGCGGGCGGGGTCGGCATCGGCGATGAACCGGGCCTGGACATCGCTGATGGCGCGGACGAGTTCGTGACCTTCGCGGAGGGCGCGTTCCGCCTCCTGCCGCCGGGTGATGTCGGTGAAGGACACCACGACGCTGACCACCTGTCCGTCGTCGTCGCGCGCGAACGGCCGCGTGTTGATGGAGATCCAGACGATGGAGTGGTCGGGGCGCCGGACTCCGATGACCCAGTCGGTGAGGGGTTGTCCGGTGCGCAGGGTGATGGAGGCGGGGAATTCCTCGGCGGAGATGGGGGTGCCGTCGAGGCGGAAGACATCCCACCGCGGGTCGTCGAGACGCCGCTGGGTGAATTCGTTGACGGGCAGTCCCAGGATTTCGGGGACGCTGTCGTTGTAGGCGAGGAAGGCGCCGTCGCGGTTGACGAGCATGACGCCTTCGGCGAGGGCGCTGACGACGGAGCGGTAGGCTTCCTCGCTTTGGCGCAGGGCTTCCTCAATGCAGCGCCGTTCGCTGGCCTGGAGGGCCATGGCGACGATGTCGGCGAGCGAGCCGGCGATGAGTTCCTCCTCGATCTTCCAGTGGCGGGGCGGGCCGAAGTGTTCGAGGACCACCACGCCGGCGATGCGGCCGCGGAGACGGATCCCGGCATCCAGACGGGAGCTTGGGTTGACGGAGGCCTGGTCGGTGGCGGCGTAGAGTTCGCCGAGCCGGGGGTCGGCGACGGCGTCCGGCGCGGACACGAGGCGTTCGCGGGTGAGGGCGCTGACGTAGAAGGGCAGTTCTTCAATGCGATATTCGAGCGGCTGATCGCGCAGCGTCTCGGCGGAGGGTTCGAGAATGGAGAACTGGTGGAGCCGCCGGAGGAGGGCGGCGCTTTCGTCGAGAAGCCAGACGCTGACGCGGTCGACGCGCACGCTGCGCGCCGCGGCTTCAGTGATTTCGCTGAGGGCGGTGGCGAGGTCGCCGCGGGAGATGGCCTCGGATCGGGCGAGGCTGAGCAGTTCGGAATTGGCGGTCCGCAGGCGGTCGGCTCCCTCGCGGAGGGCGGCGTCGGTCTGATGTCGTTCGATGGCGACGCGGGCGAGCGAGGCGGAGAGACGGAGCAGGTCGAGGTCGGAGTCGGAAGTGCGGCGGCCGGGGGCGAGGAGTGCTCCGAAGGCGCCGAGGATGCGGCCTTTGGCACCGAGGACGGGGACGGCGACGACGTCGCGGTCGAGGGTGCCGGCGGGGAGGGTTTGGGGGGGTGAAGCGGGAGGGTTGTCGGGCTGGGAGCGGAGCAGTTGGGTGAACTCGGGTCCGGCGAATGGACGTTCCAGGATGGAGGGTTGTCCGTTGGCGTTTTGAATCCGGCGGCTGAGGATCCCGTTCGGTTGGACCCATCGTGCGATGGCGGCGGTGTGCAGCGGGTCCAGCGAGGGGGCGGAGAGGGTGGCGGTGGGCCGGCTTGGATCGGGGAACCAGTGCGTCCAGCAGAGCGTCCCGGGGGCCCGTGCCTCGGTGACGCGCGCGAGTTCGGCGAGGATTTCGTCGATGGGACAGGCGGTGGCGATCCATTCGAGGATGCGCTTTTGTCCGGCGAGGAAGAGTTCGGATTCGCGGCGGGCGCTGACGTCGTGGATGTGGATGAGGAGCGCCTCGCGGCCTTCGTGGCGGATGCGGGTGGCCTGGAGTTCGACGGGGACGACGGATCCGTCGCTGCGCAGGCTGTAGGATTCGGCGATGTCGCGGGTGCCGTTGACGAGGTCCTGGAATTTCCGGCGGAAATCATCGCGGCTGGCTTCGGGGACCAGTTCGGTGGCGTGCCGTCCGACCAGGCGTTCGCGGGAGAGGGAGTGGAGATGGCAGGCGGCGCGGTTGACGTCGAGGACGATGCCTTCGCTGGATTCGACGAAGACGGCGTCGGGGGAGTTTTCGAACAGGTCGCGGAAGCGGGCGCGTTCGGCGGTGAGGGCGAGTTCGGCTTCCTTGCGGGCGGTGATGTCGCGGGCGACGCCGCTGATGCGGGTGGCGCGGCCGAAGGCGTCCCGGATGACGACGCCCTGGTCGAGGATCCAGCGGGTGGCGCCGCCGTTGCGGATGATGCGGTATTCGAGGGAGAACCGGCCGGAGCCGCCGCGCAGGGTTTCGACGAGGGCTTTGAGCCAGCGATTGCGGTCCCTGGGGTCGACGATGCGGAGGGCGCGTCGGGGCACTTCGCGGCAGGCTTCGCTGGGGACGCCGGTGATGCGGGCGAAGGAGGGGCCGAGGTAGGCGAGCCTGCGTTCGGTGAGGTCGAACACCCAGAGGACGTCCTCGGCGTGTTCGGCGAGTTCGCGGAATCGTTCCTCGCTGGTGCGGAGGGCTTCGCTGGCGCGGATTCTTTCGATTTCGGAGCCGAGGCGTGCGGCGAGCACGCGGAGCATGTCGAGTTGCGCCTGGGTGGGATGGAAGGGGCGGGAGCCGACGAGTCCGAGCACGCCGAGGGGGCGGTTGGCTTCGCCGCGGAGGGGTAGGCCGACGTAGGATTCGGCGCGAAGCCGTTCGATCAGTTCGGCGCCTGGGAACCGGGTGGTGACCCCGTGGGGGTAGATGCGTTCCTGGTGTCCGACGACACCTTCGCAGGGGGCTCCCGCGAGGGGATAGGAGGCGTTGTCGATGAATTGGCCGAGGGAGAACAGGGCGAGGGTCTGGATGGTGCCGGGGTGGGAGGGGGAGAGGGTTCCGACGAAGACGTGGTCGACGTCGAGGAGTTCGGCGGTGTGGCGGCTGACGGCGCGGAAGAACCGTTCTCCGCCGCCTTCGGCGGTCAGCGAGACGAGGTGGCTGAGGGCGGATTCCGCGCGGCGCCGTTCGGTGATGTCGCGGGCGATGCCTTCGAGCAGGGCGGTTCCGCCCGGGGGTTGGATCAGCTGGGAAACGACCTCGATGGTGCGGCGTTGGCCGGAGCGGTGGATGATGTCGACGACGAACGGGCGGGAGGATCCGCCGGAGAGGAACAGTGCGCCGAGGCTTTTGGAGGTGCGGAACCGTTCCTCGTGGGGCAGCAGGTCGAAGATGGTCATCTGCCGGAGTTCCTCCTCGCCGTAGCCGGTGAGGTGGAGCCCCGCGGGGTTGGTGGAGAGAATCTCGCCGCAGGCGTCGAGGGTGAAGATGGCGTCGGGCGCGCCTTCGGTCAGTTCGCGGTGACGCCGTTCCAGGGTGAGGCGCTGGGCCAGTTCGAGCTCAAGCGTTCGACGCTGTTCCTCGACGCGCCGGCGCAGGGTGACGGTCCAGGCGATGCCGCCGGCGGTGAGGAGGAGAAGGGCGCCGACCGCCGTGGTGGCGCGACGGGTGTTCCACCAGGGGCCGGGTTCGAGAGCGACGATGTCGGAGGCATCGTTCACCAGCAGTTGATGGCCGTTGGGCACGCCGCTGTAGTCCGATTCGAGCCGGTAGACGCCGGTGAGCCGGAGCCGGCTGCCACGTTCCAGGTTGTGGAACATGGGCTGATTGGGGGACCGGGCCAGGATGGCGAGCAGGTGCCGTCCGGAATCGTCACGCAATCCGATCTCGGTGAGATCGGCACGCTCCACAAAATCGAGGAATCGCGCCTCCGTGGTGACACGGAGGCCGTCCTCGGCGGCATTCAGTTTGCCGAGGTCGACCAACCGGGGTTGTGGGAGCGGGGTGGTTTCCAACACCCGGGCCTGGGCGAATTGCAGATCGGGGGAGAGGTCTCCGGGAATGGGAAAGCCGACGACATCCACCCGGGATCCCGTGGGCGGGGGGTCGCCGGCGGCGAGTTTGACGGCGAGTCCGAAGTGGCCGTCCTGGATTTGAAAGGCATGGCCGGGACGGGACCAGGTCACGATTCCCTGGACTCGTACGATCTGGCCGGGTTGGGCGGTCGGGGAGAAGTCGAGAATGCGGTCGATGGGCCGGACTGGCAGGGCGAAAGGATCGGCGGGCGGTTCGGAGAGGCGCGAGACATCGGCGAGGCTGTTGACCACGAGCAGGAAGGCGTTGAACTGCCCGCGGGCGTTCATCGCGGTGAGGCAGCTGCCGCGGAGGGAGACTTCGGCGCCGACCCAGGAGGCGGCGTTGGGAATGGGGGTGGACGAGAAAAGCACCTCGAACGGGCCCTGGGCACCGATGACATTCCAGCGGGTCAGCCCGTGGGAATTGGAGGCATCCCTGACCACACCCTGGAGTTCGATCCACTGGGCGTCCTCGGCGCCGGCGGCGAGGCTTCGGGGGTTGGGGGTCCGTGCCGGCGGCAGGGCGGTGGGGCCGAGCTGGGTGAGATTGGTGACCTGGAGGACGGGGGCGAAGCGGCCGGACGACATCACGCCCTGGAGACGCACGCGCTGGCCCGGGGTGAGGGTGGAGGGGACACCGGTGCCGGAGAAGGCGATGGCCTGGGTGCCGTCGTGGAGGATCCAGGTCCACCACCGCGGTTCCGCCATGGTCACAATCCCTTCGAGGTCCGCCTGGATGGCCTGATTGGCGAGTTCGACGCGCGGCAGCATGCGGGCGGCCGGGATGGAGAGAACGGGGGGGACGGGTTGGGGGGCGTCGGTCGGAGCCGGAGCCGGAGCTGCGGTTGCCGTTGGAGCCGGGGTCGTGGCCGCGTTGGGTGCGGTGCCCGGGGCTGGGGGTTGGGCGGCGCCCAGAAGCACCTGGAGGGTGAGGAGGGCGGCCAGAATCGCTCCCCCGAGGGGCAGGGGGCGATCGTGGTTAAACATGGGGAGGGACGGCGGGGTGCGCCGAGAGGGCCTGCCCGACTATGGAGGGGACAACCTCCGTTGTGCGAGCCTCAAGACGAAGAGGCTCCGACGGGGTCGGAGGGCAGGTGGGCGGCACCGGCGGGGAAGGGGGGTGGGGAGTTGAAGCCCCAGAACTCCGCGAGACTGCGGAGCATTTCGACGTATTCCTCGGAGGTGGTGGGCTTGACGAGGTAGGCGGTGATGCCGAGCTGGTAGAGACGGTCGCGGTCGGCGTCGTGGGGGGAGGTGGTGAGGACGACGACCGGGAGGGTGCGCAGCGCGGAATCGCGCCGGAGTTCGGCCAGGAATTCATGGCCGTTCATGCGGGGCATGTTGATGTCCAGCAGGACCATGAAGGGGGCCGGGTGATCGTTGCTGCGGAGCCAGCGGAGGGCTTCCTCGCCGTGACGGGCGACCTCGACCCGGAAGCGGGCGGTGATGCGGGCGAGACCGCGCTGGACGCTGAGCACGTCGACTTCGTCATCCTCGACGAGCAGCAGGGGGCGGTCTTCCTCGCAGAAGCGCTGGAGCCGTCCCTGTCGGGCGCGTTCCTGCTGCCAGGTGGTGGCGTAGCGCATCAGTTCATGCACGCCGCCGAGGCCGAGCTTTTGCCGGATGTTGGCGCGGTGAACGTCGACGGTGCGCGGGCTGATGCCGAGGCGGTCGCCGATTTCCTTGGCTTCGAATCCCTGGCCGGTGAGTTGGAAGACCTCCATTTCGCGGAGCGTGAGGACGGCTTCCGGCGGGGAGGTGGGGTCGGTGTCGGCGGGCTCGTGTTTGAGCAGTTTCGGGACGAGCCCGGGGGAGACGTAACGTTCGCCGGCCGCCACGTGTTGGATGGCGGTGGGCAGGCATTCCGGGGCGGTGGCGGGGTCGAGGAAGCCGCGGACGCCGCCCTGGAGTGCGGCGTCGAGCATGTGGGAGGAGGCGCCTTCGGCGAGCAGGACCATGGCGGGAACGCCGCCGGTGGTGGCTGTGGGGAATTTGTCGGCGACGTCACGGAGCTGGGTGACGGCGCGTTCGTCGACGAGCAGGACGCGGGGTTGGAGTTTCTTGGCGAGCGGGATGGCGTGATCGACGTCGGGGGCATCGCCCACGACCTCCATGCCTGGCTGCCCGGCCAGGCAGTTCCTTAGTCCGGCCCGGGCGAGAGCATTGGCGAGGATGAGCAGGACCTTGATGTTGGGTTCTGCACCGTGGGCTGAGGGTTCCGACTTCACAGGGTGGTTCTATAGTGCTTTCCGGGTGTCCGGCAAGCACGGCATTTTAGTGTTAGATGCTGCGTAATCTCCGTTCTCAAGAGCCGGCTGGATTAGCCGATAGCTCTAGGTTTCGAACTGAGGAATTCGCAGTGAGCCGCCTCGATGGCCAGGGGACGAGGGGGGGTGTCATCCGCGACGCGGCGCCGAGAAATTGAGGTCGACGCGGCTCGGGAAGAACCAGCCCTGGGCGAGTTCGCGAAAACGGTCGAGCCGCGTCGTGTGCTGCCCGATCAGGATGACGTCGATCACGATGCGGCCCCAGCTACAGAAGATCAGGGGGAGTAGGAGTACGGACACGACGGAGCGTGCGATCGCCTTGGAGGGTTTGTCGTAGCGGAGGGCGTGGGTGGAAACATGGAAGCTCACGGCCAGAAACTCGGCGAAATGAGTCAGCGCGCCGAAGGCGGGAGGAGTGACGGCGGCGAGGATGAGGGTGGTCCGGTTGGGCCAGTCGCCGCCGGCGATCCATCGGCCCGCGAGACCGAATCCGATCTGGAGCAGGACGAGGAGCAGGGCGGGGCGGAGAAACATCTCGCGCAGTGCGGCGAAGTGGCCCTGGCGGAGGGATTGGCTGGAGACCGGGGTGGTCAGGATCAGCTCCATCGCGCCGCTGCGGCAGAGGTCGTGAAGGAAGTAGGCGGAGTGCACCACGGCGAGGAACTTGAGCAGGAAAAGTCCGATGCCCAGGGTGAACATCGCGGCATCGGCGGCGGCGGCGGCATCGGAGGCCGAGGGACCCCGGGCGACCAGGCCGAACACGAGGAGGGAGAGTCCCGCGAAAAGGCCGGTGGTCCAGGGAATCGCGTGGCGGATCCAGCTTCCCCGCCAGGCGACCAGGGCCAGCGGCCCGGAGCGTCGAAGTCGTTCGATCCGGTGTCCCGCGAAATCCCGGGCCCTTTCCGGTCTGGCGACGGTCCGGGTTTCCGCCGGTTCCCCGCCGGTCCGGGGCGAGCCGCGGGACGGGTCGCTACGCCACGAGCCCCGGACGATGGACGCGGCGAGAATCAGGAAGATCCAGCCGAGGGCGTGCTGGTAGAGCAGTGCGGGACCGAATCCGGGAGGGGAGCCCCCGCCCGGCGAGGAGGCGGCGGACACCAGGGTTGTCACCGGGCTGGCCCAGCCGACGATCTGGCCGGCGGTGGCGAAGGGTGAGAGCACGAGCAGCCAGGTGAGCAGCAGCGGCGCTGCGGTCAGGGTGGCGACCACTCCCAGCGTGAGGGCCACCGACTGCCGTTCGTCCGTGACCACGCTTGAGATCCAGAGACCCGCGGCGAGGGACAGGAACAGGGTGTTGAGCACCACGGCGTGGGCCCGCCAGAATTCCCCGCCTGAAACGCCTCCGAGCAGCAGGGTGATGGCGGTGATGGGAAACACCGAGAGCAGTCCGTGGAGCGGGAGAAGTCCCAACGCCGCAAATTTCCCAGCCACGACATCAAAGCCCCGGAGGTCGGTGAGAAAGAGAAAGCCAAGCGTGCCTTCGCGCCGCTCGCGGCTGAGGCAGTCGGCGGTGAGCATCGGTCCGGAGAGCAGGGCGAAGCCGAACTGGAGGAAGACGAGCAACGAGAAGAGCGGGCGGCCGGACGGGGTGAATCCGCCGGGGAGTTGCTGGGCGGCGAGGAAGAGTCCGCCGAGCAGAGTCATTCCCACGGCGGCGAGGAACCGGATGCGGAACGTCGTTTTTCGGCGGGCGGCGACCCGAAGTTCACGTTCGACAATCGGCAGGAAGGTCACGTGCGGTGAAGGACACGGTGCGGGGAGGGGAGGGCTGAAAGCAAGAGAGCAGGCCTTTGGGGGGCCTGCTCTCCGGGAGGAAATCGGGAGGGGATGGGAATCGTAAGCCGTCGGGTCAGGACCGGTTCCGGTGCTGCCGGCGTGCGAAGAGGAGGCCGGCCCCGAGCAGTCCGAGCGAGGCGATGCCGGGTTCGGGGATGGCGGCGATGACGACGCCGTAGACGTTGCGGCTGGCGTTGTCGGCCTGATTCAGGACGAGGGTGCCGGGGGCGACGAACTTGGTGTAGACCGAGTAGTAATTCTCGATGGTGCCGTTGGCGCCTTCGTCGATGCCGACTTCGTCGGGCAGGGCGGGGTTGTTGGCGCGGTTGCCGCTGACGGAGTAGGGGAACCAGCCTTGCTGGGAGACCCAGGTCATGTTGGCCGAGAAGTTGGGCGGGTTGGCGCTGTCGCCATCGCCCAGGCGGTTGTCGATCAGCAGGTAGACCTGGGAAATCTGGGAGAGGGTGATCTCGAGCTGGAGGGTGGCGTTGTCGCGGTTGTTGTTCGCGATCATGATGTAGTCACGCCCCACGAGGTAGGCCGGCAGGGGAACGGTGGCCGACGCGGAATTGTACTCGTGCACGCGGTCGGTCATGGCCTTGGCGTCCTCGCCAAAGGTGCCGACGGTGTAATTGGGCAGCAGGACCGTTCCGTTCGGGTTCTGAATGTCGAACGTCAACCCGGTGTACTTGGCGGACGGGCGGTCCGTGTCACCGTTTTTTTCGACCACGGAGACGATGTTCGCGGCGCTGGCGGAGAAGGAGGAGGCTGCGGCGGCGACCGCGATGCACCGAAGGATGCCTGCGAGAGAGTTGCTCATACGGGGGTAACTGAGTGCACGCTTGGCCTGCTGAGGGTGTTTTGGCAAGCCGAAATTCTGATGAATTACCCAAGATTCTGCGGCGGCCTGGGGCCGGATTTTCAACCCACCTTGCGGTAGGTCTGCGTCCAGGCATCGAAACGGCACACCTCGGCCAGATCGCAGCGGTCGCAGGCCACGCGGGTTCCCCGAGCGAATGGGGCCACGTCGGCGACGCCCGCATGAAGATCGCGGCCCAGCCGCCGGATGGTTTCCCGGGTGGTGTCGAGCAGCGCCGAGAATTCCGCATCCGGTCTGCCGTCGCCGCCCTTGCGCAGACTTCCATCGCGGTTGAGATCGATGGCGAACTGCCCCCGCGACCGCTCGCGTTCCGCGGGGCGGCCGTCGAGATCGGCCAGGGCGGATTCACGGAACCGGCCGCGATGGATGTGCAGACCGGGGCGTGCCTCCTCCGGCGAAGGGGCGTTTCCCCGGGTCTTGGGAGGCGCGGGACGTCCGCGCAGGCCGATGTAAAACAGCCCGGCCGGCTCGGGGGGACGTGTCGCGCCGGGTGTGTTGCCGAACCACGCGGGCGACTCCGCGAGCGCGAGCGTGTAGGCGGTGAGCTGCAGATCGATTCCCGCCGCCACCAGGGCGTCGACGAACGTCGGACGGCGCATCTTGTAGTCGCAGACGACGTAGCGGGTGGATCCGGAGGAGGTGTCGGTGAGCAGGTCGACGCGGTCGATTTTGCCCCGGATGCGGAGGCTGAGTTCCGGGCCCAGTTCGATCCGCCAGGCGGGAAGTCTGGCGTTGCCGCCGAAGGCGAGTTCTGCGGCGTGGGGTTCGAAACGGTTGTTGGCGGCCCAGACCACGAATTGTTCGACGGCTCCCTGGAGCGCGCGGACCAGGGCGTCGGTCTGCCAGCGGGCCTCCGGAGTGGCGGTGAACAGCGCGTGATCCGGCCGGGTCAGAATTCCGGCGGCCAGTTCGGAGAAAGTGCGGGCGGCCTCGGCGGCGGCGAGGTTCCTCCAGGGGAGATTCCGGGCCCGGGTGTCGTCGAGGAAGGCGGCGAGCAGTTCGTGGGCGAGGGAGCCGAGGCGGCGGACGTCGGTTTCGAAACGCTCCCGTTCCGTGCCGCGGAGGGTGTGACGGATGAAGAATTGGAACGGACAACCGCCGAGACTTTCGAGGGCGCTGACGGACACTTCCGGTTCCTCGCCGTGGAGCGCGCGGACCAGTGCCCGGCCCAGGGTCAGATGCTTCGGGCGAAGACGCGCCTGCCGGAGCCAGTCGCGTCGCAGGTCGTCCCCGGCGAGGCCGTCGAGGCCGGGCACGGCGTCGCGGGCGAGCAGCCAGGGGAGCAGTTCGTTGGGGTGAAGCAGCCGCTCCGCCAGCAGTCGGGCCGGGGCTTCGAGGGGGATCGTTTCCGTGTCCTCTCCCTGCAGCGGGATCGAGGGGAGCAGGGATTGGATGTGGCGGACAAACGAGGAGGGGTTCAACGCCTTGCCGTCCTCGCTGCGTTCGGACCAGGTCAGCACCAGGCGCTGGCGGGAGCGGGTGACGGCGATGTAGCCGAAGTAGCGTTCATGGCCGACGCGGCGACGTCGGTCGGGTCCGAGGGTGGCGCCGGCGGCGGCGAGTTGTTCGCGGTCGTGGTCGGTGAGCATGCCCCCGTGCGCGGGGGCGGCGGGGAAGATCCCTTCGTTCACGCCGAGAACGAGGGCGAGTCGGAGGTCGGGTTGGCGGGAGCGATCGATGGCCCCGACGAGCACCTGATCCAGGGACGAGGGGATGAGCCCCGCGGTGAGCGAGGAGAGACCCGAATCCAGGATGGGCAGCCAGTCGGCCAGGGGGAGGGATTCGCCACCGAACCCGCGTTCGAGGTTCTCGAGCCAGGCCTGGAGTTGTTCCCAGGCTGAAAGATGGGGTGCGCGCGGGATTCCGGGGCGGGCTTCGGATTCGGCGACCCAGGACTCCAGCGTTTCGCGGACCCCGAGTTCGCCCCAGAGCTCCTGGAGCGTGCGGGAAAGCGTGGTGGCGTCGGGGGTGGGCCCCAGCGTGTCGATGAACTGCGCGAACGCCGCGGCGGTGGGACCGACGACGTCCGCCGTGGCGTCGAGACCGGGATCGCGGTTCGTGGATCCGGCGAGCGCCCTCCAGACGGAGGGATTCCAGCCGCGGGCGAGGGCCTCATTTTCCAGGCTGTGGATCCGGTGGGCCGGCAGTGCGGTCAGGTCCGTCTTGAGGGCGCCGAACCAGTCCTCATGGGTCCAGCCGTGGGCGGCCAGACGGAGCGCGGCGCGGGTGAGTTCGGCGAGCGGGTGGTGGGCGAGGGACTCCCGGCAATCGAGAAAGAAGGGAATGCCATACCGGGAGAAAACCCGTTCGAGCGTGGCCTGGAACGGTTCGAGTGAACGGACGAGCACCCCGATTTCACGGAACCGGCCGCCGGCGCGGACGTGCGACAGGATCTCGCGGGCGGCCAGCACCGCTTCGCCCTCCAGATTGCGGCAGGGACCGAGTCGAAGCGCGGGATCCGGGGTGCCCGCGGGAATGGAAGCGTCGGCGGGCTGCGGTCGGGTCCAACGCGTGGCGAGGCGGGCCAGGGTGCCGGACGGCTCGGAGGCGGTGGCCGTGCCGGAGGCGGTGGCGGTGGCGGTGGCGGTGGCGGAAGCGTCGGAGAACCGGGTGGGCACTCCGGATTCGGGGAGGAGTTGGACGGTGGTCGGGGCCGGGGAGGGCGGCGAGGCGGGTGTGACAGCGGCGGAAGGTCTGGCTGACCACCGACCAGGTGGAGAGCCACGGGGCGTCCGTGGAGGGCAGGTGATCGAGGCAGAAGGCGAGCGTGGCGTGGTCGGAGCGCTGGACGACGGCGGCGAGCAGGTCGAGTTCCTGCGGCGTCATTTCGGCGAAGCCGTCGAGCCAGAGGCCGCCGATTTGGAACGGAGCGGAGCGGTCGAGGAGGGCGCGGGTGGCGAGGTCGGGGAGGGAGTCGGCGTCCTCGACGCCGTGATCGGCGAGCCACGATTGGTAGGCGTGGAGCAGCAGGGAGAGGTCGTGGAGTTTGTGGGAGAGGGGACCGGAGACCTCGAGGTGGGAGGCGAGTTCCAGCAGGCGACGGGAGCCGAGGTGGTGGTTGCGCAGTTCGCGGAGCACGGCGCTGAGTTCCTGGGCGAAGCCGGCGAGCCGGGCGGCGGCGTGGAACACGCGGAGCTGGGGGGCGAGGCGGCGGAGAAGCGCGCGCAGCACCATCAACCGGCCTTCCTCGGCGAGCAGTTCGACGGGCCGGGTGGATTCGAGGATCTGACGGGAGAGGCGGTCGAAGGAGAGAATCTGGAGCCGGCTCCAGCCGGAGAGCCTGGGGTCTTCGAGCAGCTGGCGTTCGAGCTGGTAGGTGGCTTGTTTGGGGGCGAGGAAGACGAGGTTGGGACCGACGGGGGCGCGGAGCAGTTCCTGGCGGACGCCGGCGAGGCAGCGGTGGGTTTTGCCGCTGCCGGCGGGGCCGAGCAGGAAGTGGATGGGCACGGTTCAGCGCTGGGTCAGACCGAGCTTCAGGAAGTTCGCGATCATGCGTTTGCCATCCTGGGTGAGAATGCTTTCCGGGTGGAACTGCACGCCCCAGATGGGGAAGTCGCGGTGGCGCAGGCCCATGACTTCGGAGGGATCCTCGTCGCACCAGGCGGTGACTTCGAGGCAGGCGGGCAGGGTGTCGCGGCGGACGACGAGCGAATGGTAGCGGGTGGCGGTGAAGGGGTCGGGCATGCCGGCGAAGACGTCGCGGCCGTCGTGGCGGATGAGGGAGGTTTTCCCGTGCATCATGCGGTGGTTGACGATGACGTCGCCGCCGAAGGTGTGGCCGATGCATTGATGGCCGAGGCAGACGCCGAGCAGGGGGATGCGGGGGCCGAATTCGCGGATGATTTCGTTGGAGAGTCCCGCCTCGCGGGGGGAGCAGGGGCCTGGGGAGACGACGATCCGGGCCGGGTTGAGTTCCCGGATCTGGTCGAGCGTGACCTGGTCGTTGCGTCGGACCTGGGGGTCCGCCTGCAGTTCGCCCAGGTACTGCACCAGGTTGTAGGTGAACGAATCGTAGTTATCGATGACCAGCACCATGCTGGGCGGGATGTTGCGGGGCTTGGGCAGAAATCAAAGGGCAAAGAACCGCGGAACGGTGAACGGTCATTTGACACCCTCGGGGAGGTTCGGGAGAGTGTCCCCTCCAATGGCTAAACCGGCTTTGGGTCGCGGGTTGTCGGCACTGCTGGGCGGTCAATCGCCCGGAGGGGCGGCGCCTGCCGTTCCCCCGGGCTCCCCGGTGGCGGCTCCGGGATCCGCCGTGCCGGCTGCGGTTCCCCCCGCCGGATCGGGTTCCGTCACGAGTCCCGGACCGGCCTCCGCCGAGGGGGTTGCCCCGGGGTCCCGGGTTGAAAAGGTGCCGGTGGGCCGGGTTTGTCCCTCCTCGCTTCAGCCGCGCCGTGATTTTCCGGCGGAAAGCCTGGCGGAACTGGCGGATTCGATCCGGGAACAGGGCATTCTCCAGCCCCTGGTGGTCCGGCGGCAGGGCGAGAAACTCGAGTTGATCGCCGGCGAGCGCCGATGGCGGGCCTCGCAGCTGGCGGGATTGACCGAGGTGCCGGTGATTGTCCGGGAGGCGGACGACACCACGGCGCTGGAGTTGATGCTGGTGGAGAACCTCCAGCGGGAGGACCTCAATCCGGTGGACGAGGCGCAGGGTTATTCGGAGCTGATGGAACGATTCCGGCTCACCCAGGATGCGGTGGCGACCAAGGTGGGGCGGAGCCGGGCGGCGGTGGCCAATGCGTTGCGCCTGCTGCGCCTGCCGACGGCGGTGCAGGGGTTGCTGCGCGAGGGGAAGATTTCCACGGGGCACGCCAAGGTTCTGCTCGGCCTCACGGGGCTCGCGCTTCAGAGCGAGGCCGCCGAGCGGGTGGTCAAAGAGGGGATGAGCGTGCGTCAGGCCGAGGAATTGGTCGCGCGCATGACGGCGCCCGCTCCCGCCCCCGAACCCGGGCGTCCGCCCGGTGCCGTGATCGCGCGCGATCCGCACGTGGTGGAGGTCGAGGACCGGCTCCGGCAGCGGCTGGGGACCAAGGTGACCCTCCGTTACAAACAGGGTCGCGGCCAGATCGACATCCGGTTTTATTCCGACGACGAACTCGAACGGTTCCTGGATCTCGTCGGTGCGCGGCCCGATTAAAGGCGCCGGGCCGACGCCGGCCGTCCGGGAAACCCGGGCCGGCATTCCGATTTTTCAAAGGCAACGATGAACACACCTGAATTTCGCAACGCCACAGCGGCGGCCCTGGAGGCCGTGGCCGCCAAGGTACCGTCCCTGAGCGCTTTTCTCGGCCTCGACGGTTTTGTCGACGAGATCATCGCCGCGGTGGACGAGCGGCAGGATGCGCGGACCTATTCGCGGATTCCGACCATCAGCGCGCTGGCGGAGCGCATTGCGGCGGCGGCGGGCCGGAGCACGAACGTGGAGTTGGTGACGACGCGGACGAAGCTGGGCGGGAACGGGCCGATCATGGCCAATGCCCTGGCGGCGTTCGGGGTGAAGGTGACCTATCTCGGGGCGCTGGGATTCCCGACGCTCCATCCGGTGTTCGACGAGTTCGCGACCCGGGCGGAGGTCCACACCATTGCGGATCCGGGTCGTACGGACGCCCTGGAGTTCGAGGATGGAAAGCTGCTGTTCGGAAAGATGTTTCCGCTGGCGGAAGTCACCTGGGACAGCATCAACCGCCACGGCAAGCGGCCGCTGGTGGAGCAGCACATGGCGTCCTCCTCGCTGGTGGGCTTCGTCAACTGGACGATGCTTCCCTACATGAGCGACATCTGGGAGGCGATGCAGCGGGAGATTTGCCCGACGTTGTCCGGTCCGCGGCGCTGGATGTTCTTCGACCTGGCGGATCCGGAGAAGCGGCCGGTGTCGGAGCGTCGACGGGCGCTGGATCTGATCGTGTCGTTCCAGAAGCATTTCGAGTGCATTCTCGGGTTGAACGAGAAGGAGGCCTTCGAGGTGGGCGAGGTGCTGGGGTTGACCGGGTTCGGTCATGACCGGGCGAGCCTGCAGGCCCTGACGGCGGCGATCCGCAAGGCGGTGCCGGTGAACACCATCGTGGTCCATCCCACCCGCCATGCGCTGGCCTGCAGCGGGGCGGCGGTGGATGACGTGGATGGTCCGTTCGTGGCCAAGCCGCTGATCACGACCGGGGCGGGCGACCATTTCAATTCGGGTTTCGTGCTGGGCAAGCTGCTGGGGCTGCCGAACGCCCAGGCGCTGCTGTGCGGCGTCGGGACCAGCGGGTTCTATGTGCGAACCGGGCGGAGTCCGTCGGTGGCTGACATTGCCGGGCTCATGCGCAACTGGCCGACGGCATGATTCTTCCGATCGTTCGATACGGTCATCCGGTGCTGCGCCAGAAGGGGGTGGCGGTGGACCGTGTCACGCCCGAGATCCGGCAGTTGGTGGCGGACATGCTGGACACGATGTACGCGGCGCACGGAGTCGGTCTGGCGGCGCATCAGGTGGGGCAGGCGATTCAGCTCACCGTGCTCGATATCCGGGGGGTGAAGGAACGTCCCTCCACCCTGGCGCTCGAGGGCAAGGACGCGGATCCCGAGTCGATCATGCCCCTGATCCTGCTCAATCCGGAGGTGAAGCCGGTGGGGGATTTGGTGGCCGGTCCGGAGGGCTGCCTCAGTTTTCCGGAGATTTACGCGGAGGTGGTGCGTCCCGAGGCGGTGGATGTGCGGGCCACCGATCTGGACGGGTGCCCGGTGCTGTTCCGCTGCGGCGGGCTGCTGGCGAAAGCCATCCAGCACGAGGTCGATCATCTCAACGGGGTCCTCTACATCGATCGCATGACCCGCGAGGTGAAGGCGGAGATCCGCGGGGAATTGGAGTACCTCATGGCCGAGACCAAGGAGGACATCGAAAACGGCGGTTCCCGTGAACCGCGGCGCGTGGTTCGGCCACGTCGGGGCCGGGCCGCCGAATAGGCCGTCGCCCGGGGGAAGCGTCACTTCCCACGCGCGAGTGACAGGCAGACCAACCGGTCCTCGCTCCGCAGATAGAGACGTCCCTGACTGAGCGCCGGCGGAGCCCAGCACGGATGCCCGAGTCCGGGCACCTGCCATCGACCGAGTTCCTCGCAGGCGGTGGCGGAAGGTTTGAACATCCCCAGCAAACCGCCTTCCCCCAGCGCGATCAGACGTCCATCGGCGGCGATCATGGAGCCACGACCGAACACTGCGGGTTGGCGCGTGGAATGCGGGGGCCAGCGTTCATCCCGCTCCCACAGGACCTTGCCCGTGGCGAAGTCCACACAGCGCAGGAAGGCATCCGGTTCGTTGCGTCCACTGAAGGCATACATTCTTCCGTCCGCCAGCAACGGGGTCGACCAATGCGCTTCCATGGAGATGCCGCGCCAGACCTCCTCGACGCCCCGGCCGTCCGGACGAACGCGCAGCAGGACCGAGCCGACGCGGTAATAGGCGGCGGTGATGAGGATCAGGTCGCCCTGGACGACGGGATTGGCGGCGTTCACCGAGTCGTTGAGGCGGGAGCGGAACCAGAAGCTGAAGTTGACCGCGCCGTTGGTGGGGTTGAGCGAGACCAGTCCCTGGCGCATGAGACAGAGCACGTGGCGTTGTCCATGGAAGGTGGCGGGGACGGGGGAGGAATAGCTGGCCTGTTTGTCGGCGCGCTGCCAGCGGACCAGGGGTTCCCCGGGCCAGGCGCGCATGGGTTGGCCGTTCCAGTTCGATTCCCCGACGCTTTCCCACAGGGTTTTTCCGGACTCGGGATCGAAGGCGACCATGCCGCTGTTGGGCTGTCCGCCGACCATGACGATCAGGCGTCCGGATTCGAGCAGGGGAGTGCTGCCGACGCCGAAGAAGGCGGGGGGCACTTCGAAGTCCTTGCCGGTTTCGCGCTGCCAGAGGGGGCGGCCGGAGGCGCGATCGAGGGCGAGCAGCCGGCCTTCGGCGCCGAAGGCGAACACGCGGTTGGTGGTGAGCCAGGGGGTGCAGCGCGGGCCGTTGTTGTAGCCGTACGGATCCTCGTAGGTGGTGGGCGAGGCGTGACGCCAGCCGGGGGTGCCGGTGGCGGCGTCGAAGCTCTCCACGATCTCCTCGTTGCCGCGTCGATGGTGAAGGACGAGCTGGTTGTCGCGGATGGCGGGGGCGCTGTAGCCCGTGCCCACGGCACGTTCCCAGACGATGGGGACTCCCTGCGCCGGGATGCGTTCGAGCAGGTTGGTTTCCGGGGAGAACCCATCTCCTGTCGGTCCGAGAAACCGGGGCCAGTCCGCGGCGGTGCCGGTCAGCATCACGCTCACCAGCGCGAACCAACCCGGGAGAAGCTTCGGAAGTCGGGGCATGCGGGCCGGACGTTCGGCCGATGCCCGCGTCGAGGCAATGCGGAAGATGGTTCATCGAGGGTTGCGTGGCGGCGGCGTCTCTGTCCCTGTGGTGGCGACATGCGTGCCTGGATGCAATGGCTGCGGGCGTGGATGGCGTTGATCGTGCTCTATGTCTCGCCCGTGACGGCCGAGACCTGGAGCGAGGTGCTGCCCATCGTGCGGCGCCGGTTTCCCGGGGTGCGGCAGATCTCCACCCGGGAACTCGCCGAATGGCTGGCATCGAAGGATCGGGAACATCCGTTGCTGGTGGATGCGCGAACCGAGGAGGAATACGGCGTCAGCCACCTGGCGGGAGCTCGGCGGGCCGGGGATGTGGAGTCGGTGCGACGGCTGGCGACCGATGCGACCCGGCCGATCGTGGTGTACTGCTCGGTGGGGTACCGATCTTCGGCCCTGGCGGAACGGTTGCAGCGGGCGGGATTCACGAAGGTCTTCAATCTCGAGGGCTCGATCTTCGCCTGGGCGAACGAACAACGGCCTCTGTGGCGGGGGAAGGAGCGGGTGGAGGTCGTGCATCCCTTCGATGCCAAGTGGGGGCAGTTGCTGGACCAACGCTGGCATGCGGGGGCGGGGGGGAGGGAGTAGGGAGTGGGGAGTGTGTCGTGCGGCGTGGGTCGTGGGTCGTGGGTCGAGAGGTTGATGGCAGCCTTTGGGGGGGTGGGCTTTGGCGATGTCGTTGCGCCGCGACAGAAGGATGGAGGGCCGGCGTCTCGCCCGGGAGCGCCTGGGAGCGCCGGCGTCTCGCCGGCCGGTTCGTCCGAGTGCGCTGGCATCCCGTCGACTTGCGCCAGCCGGCGAGACGCCGGCGTTCCCAGGGGGTTCACCCGGTCCGGTTCATTCTTCCACCGATCGAGCGTCTCCCGTGGCCGGGCATCGCCAGGCCGGAAGTGGGGCGACGGGATGGGGTCGGTACCGCTGGAAGCGGCGCTGCTGGTCGCAGCGCGATCGGCCAACAGCCAGCGCAGGCACCGCGGGGCGGTGGGGGAGCCGGTTTCCGGATGGCCACGGGCCGTCGCCTTGGGCACGATGCGCCGGTGTCGATTCATCCCACAGCCGTGGTTGATCCTCGCGCCCGGCTTCATCCGTCGGTCGCGGTGGGACCTTATGCGGTCATTGATGGGGACGTGGTGCTGGGCGAGGGCTGCCGGGTGGGGGCGCATGTGTATCTCACCGGGCGATTGACCGCCGGGGCGCGGAACATCTTCGACACCGGCGCGGTGCTGGGGGGGGCGCCGCAGGACCTGAAGTTTGCGGGAGGCCTGACGGGGCTTCGGCTCGGGGACGACAATGTTTTCCGGGAGCATGTGACGGTGCACCGGTCGAACCGTCCGGAGGAGGATACGGTGATTGGGTCGGGCAATCTGCTCATGGCCCACTGCCATGTCGGTCACAATTCCCAGCTTGGCGACCGTGTCATCATCGCCAACGGGGCGCTGCTGGGCGGGCATGTGCTGGTTCAGGATCGTGCGTTCATCTCCGGCAACTGCCTCATCCACCAGTTTGTCCGTGTCGGCACGCTCGCCTTGATGCAGGGCGGGTCGGCGATCAGCAAGGACCTGGCGCCCTATTGCGTGGCGCGCGGGGACAACGGCATTTGCGGCCTGAACACGATCGGGCTGCGCCGGGCGGGGCTGGATGCCGAGGTGCGACGCGAGCTCCGGCGTCTCTATCGGGAGCTGTTCCGGTCCGGTCGTGGATTCCGGGAGGCGCTGCTCGTCTTGGAAACGCTGGTGCGCAGCGAATGGGGGGCGCGTCTGCTCGAGTTTGCCCGCACCACGCGCCGGGGCCTGGTGACGTCGAGCCGGTCATTGCGGGTGGCGGGGGATGCCGAAGCGGACGAGAAGGAAGCGGGCTGAGGCGGGAGTGGCGACGGGAATCCCGGGTTGCGGAAGGGGGCAGGGCGACCGTTTCGAGGGGGCCGCGTGCGCCAAGCGGCGGGGGCAGGAGGGGCTGGGGCAATAAAAAACCCCTCCCGACCGTGAGGTCGGAAGGGGTGTGAAGCCCGGAGGGGCGATTAGAACTTGTAGACCACGTTGACCGTGCCGGTGATGGCCTGGTCCTTCGGATGGGTCGCGTTGCCGAACACGGCACCGCCTTCACCCAGGTCCTGGTCCCAGCGCACTTCGAAACGGGTCAGGACGTTGTCCCAGAGCCCGACGTCGAGGGAGCCGGTGAGGCCGAGGAACTCTTCCTTGTCGGTGCCGCCGACGGGCTTGGCCGCCCAGGTGCCGGCGGAGCCGGTGGCGTATTCGCCGCGGAGGTTGAGCTTGAGGATCTTGGTCATCTGGTAGGTCAGATAACCGGCGATCGTGGTGGCGTATTCGTCCGCGTTGTCGATGGCGACGCCGCGATAGCGCTCGCTCATGCGGTAATCCCAGGCGGCGCCGAGGGCGAGGCCGGTGATGGGGAGGGGGACGGTGGCGCCGGCATAGAGCGACGTGCGGGGATCGCCGTCCGCGCCGCCGTCATTGGCGGGCGTGGGGATGGCGCCGACCTGGGCGTTGTTGCCGGAGAGACCGTGCACGACGCCGGCGTAGAGCGAGGCTCCCTTGAGGGCGCCGAAGCTATCGGGGGCGGTGAGGGCGATGGAGGCCAGGTAGGTCTGGATGCCGAATTCCTTCATTCCGCCGGGTTCAGCGCCGGGGGCGTTGATGCGGGAGTTCCAGGCGTTGGCGACGCCGGCGTTCAGCGCGACAGCTTCGGTGAGCTGGTAGCTGAGGATCATGCCGGTGTGCTGGAACGGCTCGATGAAGTAAGCGTAGGAACGGCTGTAGTTCGGGTTGTTGCCGTGCTCGAAGACTTCGTAACCGATGAGCGTGTCGAACACGCCGACCTTGGCCGTGAGCCCGTTGCCCACGGGGGCCTGGAGGTTCACGTAAGCCTGCTTGACGCCGAAGTCGCTGTTGCCGGCGCCGCCGAAGACGGAGCTGGTGCCGAGCGTGTTGGCATCAGGGCCGAAGAGCAGGTCGAACTTGTAGCCGGCGGACCAGTCGCCATCGGCCAGGGGCTTCTCAACGGTCAGCTTCACCACGTCCAGGTTGATCTGGTCGAGCTTGTTGGCTCCGTCGAAGGTGCGACCGGGGAGGGCCGTGCCACCGTGCACGCCCTGGATGTCGAAGATCGCGGAGGTGCTGACATAACCGCTGATGGTCGTGGCCGACAGGGCGGTTTCCACCGCGCTGCTCTTCGATTCTTCGGCGGAGACTGATCCCGCGCTCACGATTCCGGCCGCGATCAGTGCCGCGGTACGCAGATTGTAGTTCATACCTTTCGGGTTCCTCTACTGCAGTGTGTCTGTGTGTGTTCGACCACCCGTGTTTCGTCCGGTCCCGGGGTGGTGTTGCGGGTTTGGCACCGGACGGTGCATTAATCCGGGCGAAATTAGGTAAGCCGGGGACGCGGGACAACCCCTTTTTCCGCCCCATCGGGCGGCGTCCGGCGCGGTTGACAAAGCCCGGAACCCCCGAAAGTGGAGCCTGGCGTGGGGGTGGATCGGTGAATGGAGCGTGCGAAGGGTCGCATTTGCCCCCCGCCAGGGACCAAGAATTCGGGGTGTCCGACGCGGTCCGAATGCCGGTGTGCCCGCCGGATCCGGCATTTCACGCGATTCCGGAGAAGCCGGTGACGAGCCAGTAAACGCCGACGCCGACCGCGGCGATGGAGGAGACGGCCATCACGCCGCGGGCCCAGGAGACGCCGGCGGCGCCGGCCTTGGCGGACAGGAATCCCAGGCCGACCGAGAAACCCGCCATGGCGGCGATGGTGCCGAGGCCGTAGGCGGCGAGGTAGATTACGGCGCTGGAGGTGCCCAGGCCGAGAACGGGCAGGACCCCGATGAAATGCGAACCTCCGGCGAGGCCGTGGAGGGTGCCGACCGCCAGCGCGGCGTGGGAGTGCTGGTGGGCCGGGGGGGCGCCGGGGGAGGCGGAGCCGGCCGCCGCGGCCGCGTCGTGCGAGGCCTCTCGATCGTGCAGGTGGACATGCACGTGCCGGTGGCCGTCGTGGTCGTGGACGTGCGTGTGCAGCCGGTTCGAGAAGGCGCGACGGAGTCCCCAGAAACCGATGGCGATCAGCACGACGCCGACGAGGCGTTCGGACCAGCCGGAGAGCCATTCGGCTTCGAAGGGGGCTACTTCGCGGAGGCCGAGGGCGATGATGGCCACGATGCCGACGCCGCCGGCGTGGCCGATGGCCCAGCTGATGCCGCTGCGCCAGGCAGCCTGGCGGTCATGGACGGCGAGGGGGGCGACGGCCGCGAGATGATCCGGCCCGGTGATGACGTGCTGCATTCCCGCAAGAAATCCGGCCAGGGGAACGATCATAGGGAGGAGGAGGCCTGCGCAGCCGTCACGATGCGCGGACCCTAGGCTCCGGTCCGTGCGAGCGTCCAATGATTTTCCGGCTAAAACACGTGCGGAACACCCTCCTCCAGAATTCTCACGCGATGACTGAGTCCGTGATGCTCCGCGAGTTCCGAAAGCCACCGCGGCGGGTCGTCCATCTCCTCGAACGAGAGCTTGAAGGAACCGTAATGCATCGGGATGAACCACGAGGAGCGGAGGTCCTTGAACGCCTTCACCGCCTCGTCGGGTCCCATGTGCACCCGGCGGAAGGAATCCGGGAAATACGCGCCGATGGGGAGCAGGGCGATCTCCGGGTTGAGGCGACGGCCGATTTCCTTGAACCCGGGGAAGTAGGCGCTGTCGCCGGCGTGATAAATAGAGCGTCCCTGGTGGTTGAGAACGAAGCCGCCGTAGCCGCGATGATGGTCGTGGAGTGTCCGGGCCCCCCAATGTTCGCCGGGGGTCAGGGTCACCGACCAGTCGTCGTGCGAAAAACTCTCCCACCATTGCAGTTCCATGATGCGCTGGAAGCCCAGGCCCCGCGCCAGGTCCCCCATGCCCCAGGGCATGACTCCAATGCGGGGGTCCGGCAGCTTGCGCAGGGTGGGTTTGTGGAAGTGATCGAAGTGCGCATGGGTCAGCAGGACGACGTCGATGGGAGGAAGATCCGCCAGCTTGAGCCCGGTGCGCTTGAGTCGCTTCAACAGGAACAGCCAGTTGGCGAAGTTCGGGTCGATGAGGACATTGAGATCGTTGAATTGAATGAGGAACGAGGCATGGCCGATCCAGGTGATGGCCACCTGCCCCCGGTTGAGCTGCGGGAATTGCGGCTCCTTCGTGGTGCCCGTCCGCCGCGTGAGCCACGCTTTCCAGACCATCTGATGAAAGAACGTGCGGGGATTGAAATGATTGCTGGGGGTGAGTTCCTTGAAGGAGCGGGGAATGCGTCGACGCGGTCGGGGCGGGTTCGGTCGGGGCGTCGGGTTCGCGCTCATACGTGGAGTGCCAGCCTTCGCGGCTCCGGCACGGCCCTTGAATAAACCAGAATCGCCCGCGTCACAATGCGCGGACCGATCGAAGGTCCGACAGATCATGAAAACCCGAATCCTGACCGTCCTTGCCCTCACCTCCGCCTTGTCAGTGCTGCCTGCGCAAGCGGGTCGTGGCCATGGACATGGACATGGCCGCGGCGATGCCGCCGCATGGGCGATCGGTGGACTGCTGGTGGGCGCGGTGGCGGGGGCCGCCATCGCAAGTTCCTCCCAACCCCAGGTGGTTTACTCGGCTCCTCCACCGGCTCCGCCGGCTCCCCCGGTGGTGGTTGCGGCCCCAGCTCCCGCTCCCGCCGTCGTGTACGTCCAGGGTCCGCCTCCGCCCCAGGTCGTGGTCGTCCGTCAGGCTCCGGTTTATTACGCTCCGGCACCCGTCGTCCACTGCGCGCCGCCGCCGGTGGTGTATTCCTGCCCGCCCCCGCCGGTTTACTTCCACGGCCATGGACGTCCCTGCCCGCCTGTGTTCCGTCCTCATTTTCGCGTGGGTTTCTCGGTGGGATGGTGAGCCGTAGGGCCTCCGAGCCCAAATCACCTTCCGCCGAGGTTCAGGGATAGCGGACCCGCACCGGGAAACCGGTGCGGGTTTTTGTTTGGCTGGCGCGCGGCGGCCCGGAGAATCGGTCCATGAAAACGGACGGACTCCGGGCGCAGCTCGAACGGCATCTCCGGCAGCAGCCCAGGCTGGGGCGCGGGGTTTACATCGCGCGCGGCGCGACGGTGGTGGGGGATGTGACGCTCGGGGACCGGGTGAGTGTCTGGTACGGGGCGGTGTTGCGGGGGGACATCAACCGCATCGTGGTGGGGGAGGGATCGAACATTCAGGACAACGCGGTGGTGCATCTGGCGGATGATTACGGAGCGATCCTCGGCCGGTATGTGACCGTGGGGCACGGGGCGATCGTGCACGCGTGTACGATCGGGGATGAGTGCCTGATCGGGATGGGGGCGGTGGTCCTCGACGGCGCGGAGATCGGCGAGCAATGCATCATCGGGGCGCGGGCCCTGGTCACCCAGCGCACCAAGATTCCACCCGGCTCAATGGTCCTGGGATCGCCCGCAAAAGTGGTGCGACCCCTGACCGCGGAGGAGCGGGCCGGATTGAAATACTGGGCGGAGAAATACGAGGCCAACGCCGCGTATCACCTCGAGCACAAGATCGCCCTCGGCGAACCCCTGGCCAGCTGAACGAGGTTTCCCAAATCTCCGGACTAGAAACCACCAAGGGCTCGAAGGCCGCGAAGGAAGGCTCCGACCCCGAATTCTCTTCGTGGCCTCGTGGCCTTCGTGCGCTTCGTGGTGACATCTGCATTCCCGTAGGTCCATGTCGCGGGGATCGGGGCTTCCGGGGCGGGTTGACTCGCGGCACGCGCACGACGGCGCGTCTCAGCGCATTCCCCGGATGCGGTCCCACAGCGGCTCGAGGTCGGGGTCGGCGAGGCCCATGGATTTGATCCGGGCCGCATCCTTGGAGATCTGGAGGGCGCGAAGGAACCATTCCCAGCCGTCATCGGGCCGACCCAGCTGGGCCGTGTAGCACGCGAGGTTGTAGGCGACGGTTTCGTCCTCGGGAAACAGCGCGGCGGCGGGGATCAGGGTTTCGTAGGCCTGGGTGAGACCGCCGGAGGGGGCGCGTCGGACGGCGTAGGCCCGGTGGAGCCAGCCGGCGCAGACTTCGGGGGCGATGGCGACGAGTTGGTCACCGACAGCCACCGCTTCCTCCCATTTCGCGCCGCGGGCGAGCAGGTGCCAGCGCAGTTCGAGGGCGGCGGGGTGGCGCTGGGCGGAAGGCGAGATTCGCGACCATTCCAGGGCGGCCTCCTCGTCGTTGCCGAGTTCGAGCCAGCCTTCGCAGGCGGACAGGAGAATGGTGTCGGGCGGCTCGAGCGGCGGCATGTCGGGATGGGCTGCGGACAGGGATTTATGGACTCGCGCCGGGGGCGCGTCCACCTCCAGATTTGGGGCGTGCTTTCCCGAATCGAGCGAAACCTGAGCGTTCCGTTTCGCCACCAGGTGTGGTTCACGCACCGGGTTTTTGAGCCTGTGAACACGGTGTTGCGCGAGGTGCTGACCGGAAGTCCGGCGGCCGCCCCGGCGCGCGGCCGTGCCCGGGTGCTGATGGTGGTGGACAACGGTCTGCTCGGCGCGCGCGCGGAGATGGCCGGTGAGATCGATGCCTGGTTCGGCGTGCATGGAGAGGCGCTGGAACTCGTCGCCCCCCCGCTGGGCATGGAGGGCGGGGAACGGGTGAAGAACGCCTACTTCCACGTGTCCGAGATCCACGAGCGCATCGATCGTTGCGGGATCGACCGCCACAACTACGTGGTGGCGATCGGAGGCGGGGCGCTGCTCGATATGGTGGGCCTCGCCGCGGCCACGGCCCATCGCGGGGTGCGGCTGGTCCGGCTGCCCACCACCACCCTCGCCCAGGCCGATTCAGGGGTGGGCGTGAAGAACGGGATCAACGCCTTCGGAAAAAAGAACTTCGTCGGCACCTTCGCCCCGCCTTTCGCGGTCATCAACGACTTCGCCCTCCTGAGCTCCCTCTCGGATCGGGACCGCCGAGCGGGACTCGCGGAGGCGGTCAAGGTCGCGTGCATCCGTGATGCCGCGTTCTTCGACGAACTCGAAGCCTGCGCCGACCGGCTCGCGGTGTTCGAGCAGGCCGCCCTGCAGCGCGCCATCCATCGCTCGGCGGAACTGCACCTCGACCACATCGCAGGCGGGGGCGATCCGTTCGAGTTCGGGTCGGCGCGGCCCCTGGATTTTGGCCACTGGTCGGCGCACAAGCTGGAGCCGCTGTCGGATTACCGGATCCGGCACGGTGAGGCGGTGGCCATCGGAATCGCCCTCGATGTGATCTATTCGCGGCGGGCCGGGCTGTTGGACGAAACCTCCACGGAGCGGGTGCTCGGGCTGTTGGGGCGGCTGGGGTTCGCGCTGTACGCGAATGAACTGCACTACGCGGACTCGATGCAGCGGCTGGTGGTGCTCCAGGGACTGGAGGAGTTCCGCCAGCATCTGGGCGGTGAACTCACGGTGACGCTGCTGTCCCGGATCGGTCAGGGCTTCGAGGTCCATGCCATGGACCGCGAGTTGATCATGGCCTCGATGTCCGAACTTCGGGAGCGCTACGGCCGGAAGGGCTGAGTGCTGGGGGTGGGTAGGGCGGCCTCCCCGAACGAGCCCTACCGGCGAATTGGGTTCAGGCAATCCCGCAGGGCGCGGCCCGTGTGGCTGGCCGGGCAACCAGCCACCTTCTCCGGCGTCCCCGCCACCACAATCCGGCCGCCATCGGCACCCGCCTCCGGGCCAAGATCGATCAACCAATCGGCACACTTCAGGACCTCGAGATTGTGCTCGATGATCAGCACCGAATGGCCGGCATCGACGAGCCGTTGAAAAGCCAGCACCAGGATCCGGACATCCTCGAAATGGAGGCCGGTCGTCGGTTCATCGAAGACGAAAAGCGTGGGCTTGGGGGTGGGGGAGGGGACATCGCCGGACCGGAGGTGGGCACCGGTGTTCTCCGAGGCTGCGCGGCCTCCCAGGGCCACCGATTCGGCGAGGTGCCCGGCGAGCTTGAGTCGCTGGCTCTCTCCGCCGGACAGGGTGTTGATGGGTTGTCCAAGGCGGAGGTAGCCGAGGCCGACCTCGCGCGCCAGGGCGAGGCGCGTGGCGGCCCGGCGCGCGGGGGGCGTGTCGAACGCCGCAAGGAATTCGCAGGCGTCGTCGATGGTGAGTTCCAGGGCTTCCGCGATGGACACGCCTTCCGGCCATCGGGATGGCACCGACGTCGCCGGAGCGAGTCGCACGTCCAGCAGGTGCGGGCGATAGCGGCGTCCCTCGCAGGCGGGGCAGCGGATGAAGACGTCGCTGAGGAACTGCATCTCGATCTTCTCGAAACCGGCGCCGCGGCACTGCTCGCACTGGCCCTGGGCGGAGTTGAAACTGAAGGCGCTGGCGTTGAGGCCCCGGTCGCGCGCGGCTTCGGTCTGCGCGAAAAGATCGCGGAGGTGATCAAAGGCGCCGGTGTAGACCGCGGGATTGGAGCGTGGCGTTCGTCCGATCGGCGATTGGTCGACCAGCAGCACCGCACCGAGGTTTTCAGCCCCTTCGAGGGTGGCCTCGCCGCGGTTCACGATTTCTCCGACACCGCCCTCTTCGGAGTCGCGATCGTCGTCCTTCTCGTCCTGCCGGACTTCCAGGGAGCCCGGACCGGTTCCGGAGGAGAGCTGTTCGCCCAGCAGTCGCAGGAGTTCGCCGGCGAGCGTGGTCTTTCCGGATCCGCTCACGCCGGTCAGGCAAACCAGCCGGCCCAGCGGAATCTCGGCATCCACACCGACCAGGTTATTCCGGGAAATGCCGCGCAGACGGAGGGAGGGAACCGGGCCCGGGTTGGGCGCGGCTTCCGCGGTTCGGTAGGGTTGGATGGCGTCCGAGATCTGACCTGCACCCGGGGCGGCGGCGACGGCACGGGCCTGAGCGCGGGCGCGGCTGGGGAAGGGGGGCGGTGTCGGGGATTCACCATGAACCGGACGGCGCTGCGGGATTTCGATGCGACGGCGTCCGGAGAGGTAGGCGCCGGTCAGGGAGGTGGGGTGATCGAGAACCTCGGCGTAGGGAGCCCGGACCACCACCTGTCCGCCGGCATCGCCGTGGCCGGGGCCGAGGTCGACGATGAGATCGGCGGCGCGCATGACGGCGGCTTCATGCTCCACCACGACCACGGTGTTCCCCAGGTCCCGGAGATGCGCGAGAATGCCGACCAGCCGATCGGTGTCCCGGGCATGCAGGCCGACGCTCGGTTCATCGAGCACGAACAGGGTGTTCACCAGCCGGCTGCCCAGGCAGGTGGTGAGATTGACGCGCTGGGTTTCCCCGCCGGAGAGGGTGCGCGTGGGGCGGTCGAGGGTGAGGTAACCGACCCCGACATTGTCCAGGAACCGGAGTCGGCCCTGGACTTCGTTCAGCGCGAGTTGAAGCGGATCGTTCCGCGCGGCCGTGGTCCGGGTGGCGGCGAGGCGTTCGATGACGTCGAGGGCGGTGCGCGCCGGGAGGGCGTAGAAATCGGCCAGGGTGAGCGAGGATTCGGGTGCCGGAGTGATCAGCCGCCAGAGCAGGGCGTCGGGCTGGAGGCGTTGTCCGTTGCAGGTCGGGCAGGTGCGATAGGCCCGGTAGCGCGAGAGCAGGACGCGCACGTGCATCTTGTAGGCCTTGGATTCGAGCCACCGGAAGTAGCCCTTCACGCCGTACCAGGCCTTCGGCCAGGAGTTCTCCTCGCTGTAATCCGGATCGCCGTCGATCACCCAGCGCTGCGCGGAGGCCGGAAGATCTCGAAACGGCACGTCCATTGGAATGCCCTCGGACTTCGCCGCCTTGACCAGGTCCGACTGGCATTCCGCGCTCATGCCCGTTTGCCAGGGACGGACGGCGCCTTCGGCCAGGGTTTTGGAGCGGTCGGGGATCGCGCGGTCGTAGTCGATGGCAATGATCCGTCCGAAGCCCTTGCAGGCCGGGCACGCGCCGATGGGATGGTTGAAGCTGAACAGGGCGGGCGACGGATCCTTGTACTCAAGGTCGCAGGTCGCGCAGTGGAGATGCCGGGAGAACCGACGCGGTGCTGCCCAGGACTCGGAGCGCGCTTCGCCGGAGGCCGCGGGGGCCGCCTTGGGAGCGGCTGCCGTCGCCGTGGCCAGCCGGACCGACAGCTTGCCATGGCCGAAATGGTAGGCCTGTTCGCAGGCTTCCATGAACCGGGGGCGTCGGTTCGAGGCGAGACGGACGCGGTCCTGAACCACCGTGAGCGAGGCGGAATTCTGGAGGGCGGGAAGCGCGTCAGCCTCCTCGACGCGTTGAATGGCGCCGTCGACCAGCAGCCGTTGGAAACCCTGTTTGGTGACCAGGGCCAGCTGGTCCTTGAGCGACAACTTGGCCGAGAGCGCGAGGTCGAAGGTCACCAGGGCCTCCTGGTCGGCGGCACCGGCGGCGAGCAGTTTGTCCCAGATGTCGCGCGGTGTTTCCTGGGTGACCGGCTGGCTGCATTGACGGCAGTGCAGCCGGGCGAGGTGCGGCCAGAGGACCTTCAGGTGGTCGCAGACCTCGGTCATGGTGCCGACCGTGGAGCGCGTGGTGCGCACGCTGTTGCGCTGCTCAAGCGCGATGGCCGGGGGAATGCCTTCGATGGCGTCGACCCGCGGTTTGTCCATGCGGTCGAAGAACTGCCGGGCGTAGGGGGAGAAGGTTTCGATGTAGCGGCGTTGTCCCTCGGCGTAGAGCGTGTCGAAGGCGAGGGAGGATTTCCCGGAGCCGCTGAGGCCGGTGATCACGATCAGGCGCCCGACGGGCAGGTCGAGATCGAATCCCTTGAGGTTGTTCTGGCGGGCGCCCTTGATGCGGATGATGTCGTCGCGTCGCCCAGTCTCCGAAGCCATGTGGGGGCGACGATAGGGGCGGGCGGCGGCGCGTCAACGGTGTCCGCGAGAGTCGATGGGTGTCATCGATATCTGATGAAGAGATTGGAGGGAGCGGATTCCTCCGTCGCTCCGCGACGCACCCGAAACTCGCACCGGGTCCAGGGGCTGAAGCCCCTGGCTACCATCCTTCTGTCGCTACGCGACTGCTGTGCGATGGGCGAAAATGGCCAAACTCCAGACCGCCCGCTTAACGCGGGCGGGGTTGTCGCAGCGCGACAACCGCCACCAACCACTTCTGGATGCACGGAGCGCGGACCTGGATCCGGGATTCACCGTTGCCTGGGTCATGATTCCCGATAGGGTCCCATCGCATTTTCGGACAAAGGACCTGCGCATGCCTGTGCGAAACGCCGATAAGGTAACCCAGCCCAAACCTCCCCCCGCATGTCCAACCCGACTCACCTCCCGCACAGCCACGCCCGCCGGCATGGGTTCACGTTCCTGAACGGCCGCGCCCGCGAGGGGCTTACGGTTGTTTCGCGCCGTTCGATGTTGAAGGCGAGTCTGGCAGGGTTCGCCGGCCTGAGTTTTCCCGCCCTGCTCCGCGCCCGCGCCGAAGGGAAATCCGGGGCGGGCCGCGACAAGTCGGTGATCCTGCTCTGGATGACCGGGGGGCCCTCTCACATCGACACCTGGGACGTAAAGCCCGGCATGCCCTCGGAAATCCGGGGCCCGTTCAAGGACATCCCCACGCGGTTGCCCGGGGTTCATGTGTGCGAGTTCCTGCCCAAGCAGGCCGCCATGCTCGACCGGTTCACGATCATCCGGTCCGTGGATTGCCGGGAGAGCAATCATGAGCCGGATCACGTCATGCAGACGGGGTTCCGGGCCGCCACACCCCGGGTGAATCCGCAGGGACACCTCTATCCGGCGATCGGGTCGGTGGTGGCCAAATTGAAGGGTGCAAACCGGCCCGGACTGCCGCCGCATGTGGTGCTCAATCTCAAGGACAAGTCCCACCTCGCGTGGGGGGGCTGGCTTGGACAGCAGTACGACGCGTTTCGGGGCGACAACGTCAGCCAGTTGTTCCGGTTGCCGGGAGCGCTGACCATGGATCGGCTGCGCTCGCGCCGGGAGTTGTCAAGACAGTTGGACGGCATCCGGCTTCGGTTGGATGCCGGGGGACAGATGGAGGCGACCGACCGATTTGATCAGCAGGCCTTCGACATCGTGGCCGGAGGGCGGGCCCAGGAAGCGTTCGACATTTCGCGGGAATCCCCCCGGATTGTGGAGCGTTACGGGGAACACGACTGGTGTCGCCAGGCGTTGATGGCCCGCCGTCTGGTTCAGGCCGGGGTCAGCTTTGTCACCCTCGACCTCAGCAACCACGGAGCCTCGGGAACCTGGGACAACAACGGCGACAACATCCCTCCGTACGGCGGCATCTGGAATGGACTGCGACCGCTCCTGCCCGTGTTTGATCACCTCATCACCACCCTGGTGTCGGATCTCGAGGATCATGGACTGCTCGACGACACTCTCGTCGTGGCCATGGGGGAGTTCGGTCGGACCCCGAAACTCGGCACCCAGGGCAGCACCGATGGTCGCGACCACTGGCCGGTGGTGATGTCGATGTGTCTCGCGGGAGGAGGTTTCCGGCATGGGCAGGTGATCGGATCCAGCACCCGCGACGGCGGGGAGATCGACGAGCGCCCCGTCACCCCGGGCGATCTGGCGGCGACGATCTACCATCACTTTGGCGTGCCGCTGGAGGCGACGTTCCAGGATCACCAGGGACGTCCCATTCCCATCGTCGAGAACGGGTCGCCGCTCCGGGAATTGATCTGAGCCCGGACTCGGCCGCATGGTGGCGTCTGTGTCCGATGGCGAGTTTCAAGATGCGGCGCTGGTGGTGATAGCCCACGGCTCCACCCGGAATGCGGATTCGGCGGTGCCCGCCTGGCAGCAGGTTGATGCCTTCAAAAACCGGAGGATCTTCGCCAGCGTCACCGAGGCGTTCTGGAAGCAGGAACCGTTTGTCGGCGGGATCCTCCGCGGCGTGTTCGCGAAGCGGGTGTTTCTCGTGCCGTTGTTCATCGCCGACGGCTGGTTCACGCGTCAGGTGATTCCGCAGGCGCTTGGTTTGCGGGGACCCGAGGCCGCCGACTTTCCCGCCGTGCAGGTGCGTGGGGATCAGGTGCTCCACTACTGCGGTGCGGTGGGTTCCCACCCGGGCATGACCGAGGTCCTGCTGGCGCGGGCCTCGGACGTCGTGAAACGCCATCCCTTTCCCAGGGCTCCGCGTCCGGAGGAAACCGCGCTGCTCATCGTCGGACACGGGACTTCCTACAGCCGGGGATCCCGGGAGGCGATCGAGCGTCAGGTGGAACTGATTCGGGCGCGCGGGATCTACGGCGACGTGAAGGCCTTGTTCCTCGAGGAATCGCCCCGCGTCCCGGAGTGTTTCGACGTGACCGAGCTGAAGAACCTGGTGCTGGTCCCATTTTTCATCAGTGACGGTCTGCACGCCCGGGAGGACATCCCGATTGCCCTGGGGGAAACCGAGCACGATGTGCGCAACCGGATCGCCGCGGGGCTGCCCACCTGGCGGAATCCGACCGAACGAAAGGGTCGTCGGATCTGGTGCGCCCCGGCGGTGGGGACGGATCCGTTGCTGGCGGAGGTCATTCTTCAGCGGGTGCGCGAGGCGGCGGCGGTCGGGATGGCCTGAATCCATCGCCTGCCGGTCGTCCCCGGTCGTCCCCGGTCCGTTGACGGCGATGGGGCAGGGCAGGGCAGGGTGGTGCCGAGCCGCCATGACTGCCCCCCTGATGACCCTCGGATTCCACACCGACGCCTTCAACGGTTTCTACTGGTCGTTCGACAAGTGCCTCGACTGGGCCCAACGGAACGGAGTGCACCAGATCGAGTGCGGATTGATCGATGGGGTGAGTTGGATCCATGGCCTCGGTTATCAGCCGCACGTCGCGCTTTACGAGGATCCGGTGCTCCTGCGGCGGAAAATGGACCGGTACGGCGTCCGGTTTTCGCAGGTGGATGCCGCGTATCCGTTGAGCGGGGAGGACGGCCCGACGCGCGGGGTGCCGTATGTTTTGAAGTCGATCGCGTGGGCGGCCCAGGTCGGATGTCGGTGCGTGGATACCACCGACGGGTTGCATGCGCCCGAGGGGTTGGACGCGAAGGAGTCGATGGCGCTGATGAAGCGCTGTTATCAGCAGATCCTGCGGGTGGCGGAGGCGCATGAGGTGGTGGTGAACATCGAACCGCACGGGTTTTTTACCACCAATCCCGACGCGATGGCGGAGATGTTGGCGTTCGTGAACAGCCCGTTCCTGCGCATGAACATGGACACCGGGAACACCTTCATCGCCGGCCGTGACCCGGTGGCTTTCCTGCGCCGCTTTCTGCCCAAGACCAGCCACGTGCACGTGAAAGACGTGTCCCGGGCGCTCGCGGAATCGTTGCGCGGCGGGGCCACGGGGATCGCCTTGAGCCACTGCGCGATCGGCGAGGGGGTGAATGCGGAGAACATCCGCGCGTGCCTCACGGAGCTCCGGGACGCGGGATGGCAGGGCAACCTGAGCATCGAATGCGATGGGAGTGTGATCGAGGACTCCCTGACCTGGCTGCGGCGGACCCTCAACGAGCTCGGCGTGGTGCACGACTGAGAGCACGCCCTGTGCCCGGCACATCTCCGAGTTTTCGAACCGATGGCTGGGCCGGGGGCCGGTGCTTTGGAGTGCTGCGACATGTCGCAGCTTTCGATTCGCCGCCCCGTCTGTACCCAACGTCGGAGCGCCCACCGACGTCGGTTCCCCACCCCGCGTTGAATCCAAAGCGGCGACTTGTCTCCGCAGTCCATGCCGTCCAATTGGTTCTCCCTTCCCACAGCGGGCCTCGCGCGCCGACAAGTCGGAGATTCGCCATGTGCCCGGGCCCGTAAAAACCTGCCGTAACCTTGGGCTTGTGCGTCCCGTCTGACGGCCTATTCACCACGGATCCATGGCTTCCGGTTTCCCTGCCGGAGGTCCGACTTTTGGCTTTGGCGCCTCGTGACCGCCGGCCGGGATTCGTGGGAAGGACCGAAACGACACGACAAACACAGTTCAGTTCCGAACGTTCCATGAAGACGATTCTGCTCACCTCCCTGCTGTCGGCGCTCTCCCTGGTCGCGCTGGCCGATCCCAAGTCCGACCTCAAAGCCGCCGCCGCGAAGCTCGCGGAAGCGTCCTCGTACACCTGGACCGCCAAGACGGAGATGGCCAACTCCCAGGCCCCGGCCGCCACCCTCACCGGCAAGGCCGAGAAGGGCGGGTTCGCGGTCATCACCTCCGAACGCGATGGCAATACCACCATGGCCGTGCGCAAGGGGGAGAAGGGCGTCGTGAAGGTCGAAGGCGAGTGGAAGACCGCCGAGGATCTGCGGGGCGGCGGTGGCGGGGGTGGTGGCGGCGGCTGGCGGGGGGGAATGCTCCTGCGCACGCAGATGCCGGCCGAGGACGCTCCCAAGATGCTCGAGCGCGTCAAGGAACTGAAGGACATGGATGGCTATGTCGGTGGCGAACTTACTGAGGCGGGCGCCAAGGAGTTGCTCGCCTTCCGCGGCCGTCCCGGTGGCAACGCTCCCGAACCCAAGAATGCCAAGGGTTTCGCCAAGTTCTGGCTCAAGGACGGCGCCATCGCGAAGATGGAGGTCAAGGTCTCCGGAACCATCAGCATGCAGAACGAAGATCGCGACGTGAGCCGCACCACCACCTACGAGTTCAAGGACGTCGGCTCGACCAAGGTCGAGGTTCCCGCGGACGCCAAGTCCAAGATCGGGTCCTGATCCGAAGTCAAAAGGACGAGGCGAAGGGTCTCGCTGGCCGGGTAACCGTTCGCCATTCACAGACATCGGGGCGGAGCCTCCCACGAGGTTCCGCCCCGGTTGCGTTTACCAGGCCCGTTCGATCGATCGCCGCTTCCAGAGGAACTCGAACATGTTGCCCTCGTGCGGCTGATCCCAGGAGATCGCCATGGTCGAGACCGGACCGATGTTGAGGCGATCGATTTCCGGGAAGCTCTCGAGTTGGGCGATGAACTCCGGATCCCGGGTGATGGCGGAGCAGGCCAGGGTGTAGCCGATCTTGTGCAGCATCTCCGACTGCGGAGCCGTGACCACGCTGGCGTAGGGGCAGAGGAATTCGCGGTTGGCGAGGGGGTGGTCGAAGGAATCACAACGCACAATCGTGGGACGCATGTAGGTGCCGCCCTCCGACACCACCTTGCGCGGACCGTTCCGGTACTTGGCCGTCACATCCTCCGCTCCGGGCGTCTTCAGGCCCTCTTCGAGCTGCGCATCGATGAAGTCCGCCATCTTCGGATTGGCGAAGCCGGACAAACGGGCCTTCTCGTCGTCGGGCCGGGTGGGTTCGATGGGACCCAGCTTCGCGGCGAGTGCATCGGCGATTTCCGCGGCGTGCCGGGGAACGACCACCGCGCTGGCGTTGATGCAGGATCGTCCGCCGTTGTCGCTGATGGCCGCGGCAATGACGTCGATGTAGTCGCGCCAGTGGTCGACGCAGTCCTCGCCGATGAGGAACTTGCTCCAGCCCGGTCCGTGGATCTGGATCGCGGGATTGCTGGCGTACTGCTGGGTGGTGGATTTATCCCCGAAGATCAGGGCCCGGCCGCAGGTGTTCAGGATGGTCGCGGCACCGTCGTGGTCGGTGGGGTAGAACCCGAACGCCTCGGCCGGCACGCCGGCGGCGATGAAGGCTTGGATCAGGCGGAAGGGCGTCCAGGGTTCCTCCTTGCCCGGTTTGATCACCACCGGGGTTTTGAGCGCGATGGCCGGGATCCAGAGCGAGTTTACGGCCGGCGAGTTGCTCGGCATCACCAGGCCCAGCGCCTGGCAGGTGGGCATGAAGCTCAGTTTCGTGCCCGACTGCTCGCCAAAGCCACGGTCCAGAATCGAAAGATCCAGACCCCGGGACAGGCCGTTCAGCACGAACCCGAGGTTCGTCAGGGCGAAATGAACCTTGGTCATGTTCCGACGCACCATGACGTGGGGCAGACCGCTCGTCCGGCTGAGGGTCTCGACGTATTCCTGCGGGGATTGCGTGTGGCCCTTGTCCCCGAGGGGCAGGGTGCCATTCAGAAAAAGATCCCCCGCCTTCGCCGAGAGTTCGATCAGGCGCGCGACTGTGAAGGGCTTCAGGGCGGCACGGGCCGAGGCGATCTTCGCCAGATCACGCCGCACGATGCCGCCATTGACCTGGGAAACCACCGCCATGGTTTCGCCGGATCGGTGGTCCTTGACCTCGATCTTTTCGAGCGACTCGTAGCTGCGGCCGAGACGGAGGGCGGGGAGATGGGGAACTTGGCTCATGTCGTTCGCGAAGGTCGGTTGGGAGACGTCGGGTTCGTTCGTCAATTGATACGTGTGCGGACTATAGAGCCTGCCCGGATTCCGGCCAGCGGGGAGTTGGAGGGGTGGAGGGAGGAGGGAGCAGGGAGTAGGGAGGGGGGAGATCGGAGGGAGTGCGGCGACCTGTCGCCGCTTTGGTTTCGGCGCGGGGCGGGCGGCGACATGGGATCGCCAAAGACCAGTCCCGCTGTCGCGGTTCATGCCCCAACACCACGCACAGAAGTCGCGGAGCGACGGGACGATGGTAGCCAGGGGCTTCAGCCCCTGGACCCGGGACGAGTTTCGGGTGCGTCGCGGCGCGACGCTGGAATCGTTTGCCTGCAATTTCCGTACGAACCCTTCGATTCGCCTATACCTCCCTTAACGGCCGTACGTCGCTCCGCGACGCCAACCCGACAAAAAAACCATCCAAACCGTGGGCGTTGCCCACGGCTACCATCCTTCTGTCGCTCCGCGACGCCTGAAAATGGCCAAACACCGTTGCTGGCCTGGCGGCCGCAACGCCGTTCGCGTTGGCTGATCGCTGGTGGACCCTGACTGGGGGACAGGCTCGTTGATTCCCTCAATCCCAAAGACCTGTCCCCCTGTAAACGTAAACGTAAACGTAAAAACTCGGGGGTCGCGGCGGACGGGCAGGGGCGCTAGGATTTGTGTCGTCTTCCAGCACTCCTCATGAAAAAGCCCATGCCACATTCTCGGGTTTCCCCGCTCGCCTCGTTCGTCGTTAGCGTTATCGGGATGGCCTTTTCCTGGGGCGGTTCCCAGGTCGGGTACGCCAAGCCAGCCGCGGGGCAAAGGGCGGCGGTTGGCGAAGGCTCGGCGTATCGGCAGCTACCCCGGGCCATGCATGGGACGATGTCCGAGCGGCCCAGGGTCCGGGTCGCGCCAAGCGGCGGTGACCTGAATGGTTCGGATCATCGGGTACTCCAGGCGGCGGTGGATTATGTGGCGGCGCTCGGCGGCGGGACGGTCGAGATCGGGGCCGGGGAATACCTGATGCGGGACTCGCTCCATTTGCGGCCGAACGTGACGGTGCGAGGGGAGGGGGAGAAGACGGTCTTGAAGAAGGCGAAGGGCAGGGTCTCGGCACTGCTGTTGGATGGCGATTTCGGGGAGGAACAGGTGACGCTGGTGAATCCGGAGGGGTTCCAGGTGGGGGATGGCATCGCGGTCTGGGACAAGGGAGCGGGCGGTTTCCACACCACGGTGGCACGGATCACGGGGCGAAACGGGAACACGTTTTCCATCAGCCTACCGCTGAACTCGGATTGCATGGCCGAGAACGGGGGGCAGGCGGCCACGGTGTTTCCCGTGGTGAGCGGTTACGATGCGCCGGGGGTTCGGTTGGAGAACCTCACCATCGAGGGCGGCAAGGAGGCGAACATCCCGCTGAACGGATGCCGGGGGGGCGGCATCTTCCTGTACCGCTGCCACGGGGCGGTTTTGTCGCACTGCACGGTGCGGCGCTACAACGGCGATGGTATCAGCTTCCAGCAGAGCAACGACGTGCAGGTGACGGAGTGCGTCAGTGAGGACAATGCCGCGCTGGGGCTGCATCCCGGTTCGGGTTCCCAGCGGCCGCAGGTGCGGAATTGTGTCGCGCGTCGGAACGGAGAGGACGGGTTGTTTCTGTGCTGGCGGGTGAAGGAAGGTCTGTTCGAAGGGAATCGGCTGGAGGCGAATGGCCGGTTCGGCATCTCCATCGGGCACAAGGACACCGACAATCTGCTGCGGAACAATCAGGTCATCGGGAACGGAAACGACGGCATCTTCTTCCGGAACGAGAGCGAGGGCATGGCGGGGCACCGGAACGAGTTGGTCGGCAACCTCATCGAAAACAACGGCGTCAAGGAGCCCTCGGCAGGCATCCGGGTTCGGGGCACGACGAAGGATCTGGTGTTCCGCGAGAATGTGATTCGCGACACGCGTCCCGAGGGGGAACGGCGTCAGACGGTGGGGATCCGACTGGAGGAACGCGTGGGGTCGGTGAGCACGGAATCGAATCGCATCGATTCTGCGAAGGCGCTGGAAGACCGGCGGGTGCGTCCGTAGCGGCGGACCGGGGGCGGGACCGGTTGCGCCGCTGGACGTGGCGCCTGGAGTTTGGCCATTTTCAGGCGTCGCGGAGCGACGTACGACCTTCAAGGGAGGTAGAGGCGAATCGAAGGGTTCATGAGGAATTGCAGGCAAACGATTGCGGCGTCGCGCCGCGACGCACCCGAAACTCGCACTGGGTCCAGGGGCTGAAGCCCCTGGCTACCATCGTCCCGTCGCTCCGCGACTTTTGTGCGTGGGCGAAAATGGCCAATCTCCAGGCGCCACTGGACGCGGCGCTACTCGTCGCAGCGCGACGAGTTCCACCCTCCACAAACTTGGGATGCACCGGTCGAGCCTTGGGTGGGGCGCAGAACTCTTGAAACGGCGGGAGTCCGGGGAGCACGGTGTCGGCATGTCCAGGTCTTTCCTCCAGGGTCTGGAATTGTTCAGACAAGGAATCCGGGCAGCCGCGTCTAGAGGGTGACATGCCGCCCAGCGAACTGACCCGACTCTACGACGCCCATGCGTCGGGGTTGTTCGCGTTTCTGCTGAACTTCACTCGGGACGAGGGATGCACGCGGGACACGATGCAGGAGGTGTTTCTGCGCCTGGCACGACGTCCAGCCCTGTTGGAAGGCGTGGTGGACGAGCGGGCGTTCCTGTTCCGGTTGGCGCACAACCTGGCGGTCGACGGCCTTCGCCGGTTGGAAGTGCGCCGACGAACCCATGCGGCGCTGGCTCGGGAAGCCATTGAGTTGTTCGGACCAGAACCGGATGCCGATGCCCCGGAGGTCCAGCGGCGGATTGTCGAGGCGCTGGGAGAACTACCGCCGGAACAGCGGGCGGTGGTGCAGTTGAAGCTTTGGGAGGGACAGACCTTCGAGGCCATCGCGGGAATTCTGGGAATCCCTCCCAACACGGCGGCCAGCCGGTATCGCTACGCCATGGAGAAACTGCGGGTCCAATTGCGTCCGATCTACGAGGCCACCCGCTGAACGAGAGCCCGAGGATTTTTTCGGAGACACGCACCATGAACCACGACCTCCCCTCACCGATCCACCGGCCGGACGAGCCCGACGGCGACCTCGAGCGGTTGCTGGTCCGGAATACCTTCCGTACGCCGCCCCCGGATTGGCGTGGCCTGATCCTGGAGAAGGCGCTGTCCGGGCAAACCGTCGAGGAGCCAACCGGGGACATGGATCCCGTTTTCTCCGGGCGGGAGTTGGCGATGGGTTCAGCAGGAGGCGGGGAGCGGATCGAGGGTGCCGTCGGGCGGACGGGGACAAGGCCGATCGGCCTTTGGACCAGGATCCTTGAGCGGTTGGGGTCGGGATGGACGGTGGCCGCCGCCGCTTGGGCGCTGATTCTTGGGCTGAACCAGTACTCGGTGCCGCAAGGCGAGAGGACGCCGGCGCCGAAGGCCCCTTGGTCGGACCGGGCTTTGGCGGAGATTCAGGCGCATCAAAGGTTGGTGGCGGATTTTTCGGAAGGTGGCGCCTTCCGGGGGCCGGTCTCACGGTCGGGAGCGGAACAGGAACGGGACCTGCGCCGGCCTCCGGTGGTGCGTCCGCGGGCGGGGAGGGAAACTCAGGAAACTCGATACAACGTATGACCCTTCAACGATTCCTGGTGGCGGTGGGTGATTCGCGTCTGGCTTGGCTTGGACGTTCCGGTTTGAAGCCGAGAGCTTCGGAGCGGTTCGGGCTGGGCACCTGGTTGCTTCAGGGACTTGCGATCGCGGTGATGGCGATCGTGCCGGGGTTGCTGGGGGTGTTCCTGCTGCGATTGAACCCAGGGACTTCCGGGGCATGGTGGCCGCTGGCGTGGGCGCTTTGTCTGGGGGCGGTCGTGGGCGGGGTGGGGTACGCGATGGTGGCGGTGGCCTGGAACCGCCGGGCGGCGGCTATGGCGCGGGACGGGCTTTCGGAACCGCCGGTTCCGGCGCCCAGCCGGTGGTGGCAGCGGTGGCTGGTCGGGCCGTTCTATGCCGTGCTGCTCTTTGTCCTCACGCCGCTCCTGCTGGCGGTGTCGGTGGACAACGCACTGGGCCGGATGGCCTGGGATCGGGAGAAGTCCATGCGGCTGGCGCGCGGGGAGAAGCTCACCCTGGCAGCGCTTCAGGGGCCGGCGCCGAAGGAGGAGGAGAATTTCGCCATGAGTCCGCTGATCCGGGGCATGTGGGACTTCCGGACGGTGGTGACGAACGGGCAATCGGAGATCGTTTGGAACGATCCCGCGGCTCATGCCCGGGTCGAGGCGGTGAAGGTGCCGCAGACGTTCCGGCCGGAAGCCAAATCGAAACGGGGTGCCGAACGCGACGGCCGACTGAACCTGGACTGGGTGGCGCGCAGCATTCGCATCGAGCCGTTCAACCAGCCGGAAGGCATTTCGGAGGAAATGGCGCGACGCTACGGACTGGCCACCGCTCCGAAGACCGGGGGAACCGGGAAGAAGGTCAAGAAACCAAGCGAGGAGGAGATCCTGGCGATGACGGTGGCGGACCCGGCGCAGGAGGTGTTGGATTACCTGCAACGCTTTGAGCCGGAACTCGCGGAGATCGCTGCGGCGTCCCGGCGTCCGCGAAGCCGGTTCGGACTGCGGTGGGACCAGGATACGGCCTCGTTTCTGCCCTATCTTGCCCAGCTCAAGTCCTTCTCCCAGACCTTCCGGATCCGGGCGGTGGCGCGGTTGGCGAAAGGCGACACGAACGGGGCCTTCGAAGATGTCCGGGTTCTGTTCCGTGTGTCGGAGGTTCTGTCCGAGGATCCGGCGTTGATTTCCTATCTGGTCCGGATCGCGCAGTTCGCCATCACGACGTCGACGGTCTGGGAAGGCCTGGTGGATCACCGGTGGACGGAGGCCCAGTTGAAGGAATTGCAGGAGTTGTTCGCACGTCAGGATTTCCAGCGGGAATTGGCGAAGGCTATGCGCGGCGAGGGCATCGTCTCCCAGGGGATGTACGAACAATGGCTGGGTGCTTCGACGGGACCCGCCGACGGCGCCTTACCGATTCCTGAGGACGGCTCGGCAGGCCTTCGCAGCGCGGGGATGCTTCCCCGCCTGCCCTTCTTTGCTCCGCGGGGGGTGTTCCGTCGGAACCAGATCAGTCAGGCCCGGGCGTTCGACCTGATGCTGGCGCAGATTGAGGATCCGGCGTGGCCGACAACGGTGGGGACCCTGGAAAGCGATGAGGAGGCCGACAACCGTTACCTGGCCCGGCTGGGCCTGATGCCGAGAACCCCCTACAACATCCTGCCCTCGATGCTGGCGCCGGCATTTCGGAAGACCCAGGGCAAGACGGCCCGGCAGAGCACGGTGGCCCGGCTGGGGGAGATCGCGTGCGGCCTGGAGCGGTACCGCCTTCGCAAGGGCAGTTACCCCGAGAACCTGGAGTCGCTGGTTCCCGAGTTCATGGCGGCGATTCCCAACGACCCGATGAACGGGAAGCCTCCGGGGTACCGCCGCACGGACGATGGCTGGTTTGCGTTGTGGTCGGTCGGGCTGAACGGGAGAGACGACGGCGGCGTGACGCATCCGACGGACAACGAACGTCGGGGAGACTGGGTCTGGCCCACGCCGGTGCCGGCCGTGGGGTTGCGGCTTTTCTGACGAGAAGGATGAAGGGGAGAATCTGAGGGTCCGGGGATCCGGGGGGGTGGGCCGGAGCGTCAGTTCACCTTCGACATCGAGCCGCGCTCGTTGATCCAAGGCACATCGCGGGGGCCGACGCGGGTGCCGGCGGTGCCGGGGCGGAGGGTGTCGGGATCCTTCCACTTCTTGATCTCGGCATGGCCGTCGGCGAAGGAGAGGCCGCTGGCGCCGTTGTGGTAGATGGCGGGCAGATTACCCCAGGTGTCGGTGCGGTTGACGAAGACGAGGAAGTAGCCGTCATCGATGCTTTCCTCGCGTTCATCGATGAAGACGAACTGGGTGGAGGGCCGGGTGATGTCGGTGAGTTTGCGATAGGTCCACCACTGCCTGTCGATTTCGGCGGTGTGCCAGGAGTTCCCGTTCATGCACCCGTTCATGGAGATGCTGCGGGTGCGCGGGTGTTTGCGCCCGCCGATGCGCGCGGTCGACATGTCCGCCGGGCATTTGTAGATGTCGATGGCGGGGTTGTAGGGGAAGAGCAGGCCGTGCGGCGGCCTGAGCAGGTTGATGTTGGTGCAGTCAGTGATGTCGATGGGCGAGGTGGTGCTGATCCAGCCTCCGACCCAGCCGCCGCGGGTGGCGCCGTCGACGTTGGGGGGCAGCTTCTCGTTGTAGTCGTCGGCGTACATGATCCACGCCGTGGAGAGTTGTTTGCCGTTGGCGAGACACTTGATGCCGGTGGCCTTCGTCTTGGCCTTGGAGAGGGCCGGGAGCAGCATGCTGGCCAGGATCGCGATGATGGCGATCACGACCAGCAGTTCGATCAGGGTGAAGGCGCGGGACGTGCGCAGATCAAAGCGATGGGGGACGCTCATGGGATGGACGTTTCCTTGCGCCTGGGAGCGATCGAAGTCAAGCGGGCGAAAGGTCATTCCCTGCGGATGGCGCGTTCATCCGGTCCGACCCGGACCGTGCCCGACTCCACCTTGCCATCGGCGCCGAGCTTGAAGTTCAGCTCGCCGTCGAAGGATCGGACGTAATACCGGGTCCGGCTTTCCGCGTGCAGGGTGAAGTTCATGGTCCGGCCGGGGAACGAGATGCTGCCGTGCAGGATTCGCCCCTGACGTTCCACCTTGAGGCGCAGGCCGTCATCGGCTCGGTAGTTGCCGGCCACGAGGTCGAGCGAGGCGTTGTCGTAAACGAATTCCTTCCGCTTCGCGTCGGCGCCGAGTTCGCGGACCCAGAGGTTCCGGTAACGGACGGGGTTGCCGTGGTCCTGGAGGGAGATTGGTAGTTTGTCCTCGTGACGGTGGTAGGGGTCGCGTTGGAGCCAGCCGGTGGGTCCTACGAGTTCGACGTTGTTCTGAACCAGCACGCCGTTGTGGAACACGGTCAGCCGGGCCGGGGACGTGACCTTGCCGTCGTCGCCGAAGCGGGGGCGGGTGAAGACGATGTCGTACGTCTGCCATTGGCCGGGCGGTCGGGCGGCGTTGACGAGGGGCGGGAACTGTCCGTAGGCGGCGCCGGCCTGGCCGTCGGCGTAGGTGATGTTTTGGTAGGAGTCGAGCACCTGCACCTCGTAAAGGCCCATGAGGAAAACGCCGCTGTTGCCACGGCCCTGGCTGGTGCCCTGAGCAGGGATCGGGGCGGCCCACTCGACGTGAAGCTGGCAGTCGCCGAAGGCCTGGAGCGTGCGGATGTAGCCGCTGTCCTGGACACATTCCAGGACGCCCTCCTTGATGACCCATTTCGGGGCGGACCCGTCGAGGGCCGTCCAACCCTGCAGGGACGATCCGTCGAAGAGGACCGTGGCATCGGAGGGGGGACGGCCGGGCTGGTCCTGGGTGCTGGCGGATCCGGGGTCGATGATGGGCGGTTTCGGCCGGGTGGAATCGTGCTGGGGCCAGTCGAAGACCGGGGAGGCGGCGCGAGCCGTGAGGAGCGAAGAGGCGGCGCCGAGGATCAGGGCGGCGCGCCGGAGAGTATGAGAGGCAGGGATCATAGAGGATACGGGTGGGCGGCTGGTTGGGACGGGGAACGGAGGGAGAGTGGGATAAACGCTGCAGAAAGGCGAGTCCGGGCGAGGCTGGGGGGCGGCTCAAGGCTCACTGGGGGACAGGCTCTTGGCTGGCGGGGCGATGATTCCAAAAGACCTGTCCCCCAGTAACGGGCTCATGGAGCAGAAATCCCAGGGTTGGTCCGCCGAGGGGCGGACCAACCCTGGGCACAGGTCCGCAACGCCGTTGGCGTTGGGGCGATTCCAGGGGGACAGGCTTTCAGGGACAGCAGCCGAAGAAGGTCGGATACGGATCGCCGTTGGCTTCGCGGCGGAGGAGCAGGGCGAGTTCGCGGAGGTGGTAGTCGCCCCAGAGGGAGCTTTCGCCGTTGGGAACCTTCTGGCCGGGGGCGATGTAATCCCAGCCGTTGGGTCGGTGATAGACCGAGTGAAGCAGCAGTCCCTGGTGGCGCGGATTCGTGGAGAGATACGGCTCGGCGAGCAGGGTCCGGGCGACGGTCAAGGCCGCCTGCCGGTAACGGAGGGCGTCCCGGGCAAAGGCCGGGCCAGCCTGGGTCAGGTGGTTTCCAAGTCGGAGGAGGCCCTGGGCGGCAATGGCGGCGGCGGAACTGTCGAAGGGTTCCCAGGGGTTGAACGGATCGGAAGGCCGGTCGAGGTAATCGCCAAGGCGATGGACGTTCAGGGCTCCGGTGTCCCAGAGCGGGATGCCATCGGGACAGGAGTTTTCCAGGTAGAAATCGGCGGTGGCTCGGGCGGCGTCGAGGCAGGTGGCGGTGAAGGCGTCGCGATCGGTGCAGTTCTGGGCACCCGGGGTTGCGGTGGCGGTGGCGGTGGCGGTGGCGGCGGCGTGAGATTCGAGGCGGGGGAGGCCGGCGGTGGCGGCGTCGAGGTCCGCTTGGGGAAGGGTTATGAGGAATTCCAGTTGTTCGGCGAAGCCGCAGATCGCCCAGGCGAGACCGCGGGTCCAGGTGGTGAACGGGGAGAAGCCCTGCTGGGAGTTGGGACAGCGGAAGACGCCGCTGGCGACATTGAACACCGCTTCGTGGGCGGTCCGGCCACGGAGGTCATAGGCGTCCCGGCCGCGCCCGAAGTAGAGGTTGAAACGGGCGGTGTTGAGGGCGTGTTCGGTGAGGCGCCGGAGCAGGGAGATCCGGGCGTCCTGTTCCCCCATGAGGACGTGTCCGAGGCGGTGGGCGACGCCGAGCACGCGGAGGGAGCGGACAGTATCGACGAACAGCGAGTGGGGTCCGTTGAACGAGTGGATGAAGCCGGTGCCGTCGGCGAGGCGGGTCCAGCGGGAGGCCTGGATGGCGCCGCTGACCTTGAGGGCGAGCTCGAGGAAATCAGGCTCGGAGGTGGAGGCGTGGGCTTGGAAGCGATTCTCGCGATGGAGCCGGAGGAGGTTGCCGTAGGTGGAGACGTTGTTGAAGCCGTGGTCGTGGACCCCGATGTGGGAGACGTGACTGGCCATGCGGGCCACGGTTTCCCGGCGGCCGAGTTCGAGGAAGTGGGGATCGTCGGTGGCGTCGAATTGGAGGATCGCCGAGCCGAACTGGAATCCCTGCGTCCATTCGGTCCAGCCGCGGCTGGTGTAGCGTCCGGCGACGGTGAAGACGGGGGTGCCTTGCGCGGGCTGCCAGGATTTTTCGAGATCGAGGATCTTCGCGGCGGACAGCTCGAACATCCTATCGATGGCGGGGAGCAGTTGTCGCGGGGTGAGGTCCGGGTCGATGCGCAGAGCCATGCGCGGATGTTGTCGGGGCTGGCCGGGTTGGGTCGAGAGGGATTGGGAAAGGCGGCGGGCATCCCGGGCCTCCGCAGTGAAATGGCCAAACTCCAGACCGCCCGCTCAACGCGGGCAGGGTTGTCGCAGCGCGACAACCGCCACCAACAACTTTGGGATCGAGGGGCGCGGCGCCTGGGCTGAAGGAATCGGTTCAGCCGGTTGCCGGGCGCGGGGCGGATTTCCTGGCGACCTCGCGGACCACGGCTTCGAGGGTGAAGGCGTCGACGGGTTTGTTGAGCATTTCCACGATGCCCACCTTGAGGACTTGGTCGCGACTGAGATGGGTGGCGTCGCCGGTGCAGAGGATCAGGGGGATGTCGGGGCGTACGGCCCTCAGTCGACGGGCGAGTTCGAGTCCGTTGCAATGCGGCATGGCGAAGTCGGTGACGACGACGTCGAATCCGTCCGGGTTGGCGAGGAAACGTTCGAGGGCGTCGAGGGGGTCGGTGGTGCAGGTGACCTCGAAGCCGGCTCGGGCGAGGAGTCGGGAGGCGGCGGAGGCGAGGGACGGTTCGTCATCGATGAAGAGGACGCGAGGGCCGGATTTGGGTTTGGGCGAGGGATGGGAAATGGGATGGGGGATCGCGGATTGGGGTTGGGGGAGCGGGGCGGGGGTGGGGGTGGGGGTGGGGGTCGGTTCGGGGGCCGGGGAGCAGGGGGCGAGGTAGAGGGTGAAGCGGGCGCCCTGGCCGGGGGTGCTCTCGACGTCGATGACGCCCTGATGGGCGCGGACGATGCCATGGACCACGGAGAGTCCGAGTCCGCTGCCCTGGCCGACGGTTTTGGTGGTGAAGAACGGTTCGAAGATGCGGGGGAGGTCGGCGGGTTCGATGCCGCGTCCGTTGTCGGCCACCACCAGTCGCACGACGGGAGTGTTCGGTCGAAAGGTGGGGTGGCGGAGGGCGACGGTGGGGTCGAAGGGGGTGGTATCGACGGCGATCTCGATCCATCCGTGATGGTCGGGGATGGCCTGGGCGGAGTTGGTGACCAGATTGATGAGCACCTGTTGGAGTTGGGTGGGGTCGCCGAGGATGGCGGGGATGGGTGGGGAGCAGCGTGATCGGAGATCGATTCCGGAGGGGATTGCGGCGCGGAGGAGTCGGAGTGTTTCGGCGACGAGGTGGGGCAGTTGGAGCACGGTGCGTTCGGGGGCCTGGGGTCGGCTGAAGGCGAGCATCTGGCGGATGAGTTCGCGTGCGCGACGGCCGGCGGTGAGGACTTCGTCGAGGCTTTCGATGGTTTCGGGGTTGTCGCGGGAATGGGCGCGTGCGAGTTCGGCGTGGCCGAGGATGGCGGCCAGGATGTTGTTGAAATCGTGGGCGATTCCGCCGGCGAGCGTGCCGACGGCCTCGAGTTTGCGGGCCTGGATGAGCTGGGTTTCGAGGGCCTTGCGGTCGGTGGAATCCTGGCAGGTGCCTTCGATACCGGCGGGTTGGCCGCCGGGGCCTGACACGGGGCGTACGCGGGCGGTGACCCAGCGGAGTTCGCCGGAGGGGCGAAGGATCCGGTAATCGCGCTCGAAACTGCGCCCCTCCCTCAGGGCGGATTCGATGTTTTCGCGGATCGCGGTGCGGTCGTCGGGATGGATTTGGTCGAGGTAGGCGGCGTAGGAAGGGGTGAACGATCCGGGAATCCGTCCGAAGATCGCGAAGATTTCGTCGGACCAGAGGAGCCTGTCGGTCGCCAGCTCCCAGGAGAAATGGCCGAGATGGGCGATGGTCTGGGCGTCGCGGAGCCGGTTTTCGCGGTCGGCGAGTTCCTGTTCGGTTCGGCGGCGGACGGCGTTTTCCTGCTGGAGCGACTGATTGGCGAGGGCGAGTTGGGATGTGCGATCCGCGACGCGCTGTTCGAGGTCGCGGTTCAGGTTTTGGACGGTGGCATGGGTGTCGGCGAGTTGGGCGTTGACCTGGTGGAGCCGGCGGTGGTTGAGGAGGAGGGCGACGAGGCCGAGGGCCAGGAGTCCGAGCAGGGTGGAAACGACGGTGAGCGTGTGTCGGATGGGCCAGGGGGCGCCACGGAGGAGGCGGAGGTCGGACGGGCGGCGCAAACGCAGGACGGGATACGGATCGGAGTCGACGTCGGAGGATTGGAGGTCGAGCACACCGGTCAGCCGGAAGGTGGCGCCTGGGTCGAGAGCCGCGAGCTGATCGAGGGGGTGATCCAGGGCGAGTTCGACGTCGAAGGTCCGATCGTCATCGGAGAACACCAGGGTTTGGGCGCGGACTTGCCGGGGCCGATGGAGGAAGGTGGCATCCAGTTCGACGAGACGTCCGTCGAATTCCAGGTCGAACAATTGCGGGGCATGGATTCGGAGGGGCGGAGGGGGTGGGCCCTGGAGCTGAGGGGCGATGCCGATGAGGGAGATCCAATGGAGGTTCGTTTCGGCGACGACCTGGCCCGTGACTTCGATGGAGGCGCCTTCGGTGGCTTTGAGATGGGGCGGGACATCGCAACGGACGGCGGATATTCCCTGTTGGAGCCACAGGCTTTTGCCGCGCACCAGGGTGACGAAGCCCCGGGAGCGGATGGGAGCGTCGAGTTGAGGGTTCCCTTGTGAACCAAGGTCCCCTAGCGCGATGAGAGGGCTGGACTGAAGCACTTCCGGAGCCGGCCGGATCACGGTGAGATCGGACCGACGCTGGCTGAACAGTCGCAGTGAGGCGATGCGGCTTACTTCGCCAGCCACGGTTCCGAGCACCCCCACGACCTCCACTTCGGCACCGGGGAGGGCGGAGGTCTCGGGGCCCGGGAGTGGGGAGCCGAGGAGGTGGAATTCAATGACCCGGCGATCGGAGACCAGGGCGGCCTCCAGGTTGCGGCGCGTGCTGCGAGCGTGGACCACGTGCCCGCGGATGCGGACCCATTGCGAGTCCCATTCGCCCGACCAGGCTTCGTTTCCTGTGATGGGTCTTGGAGGCGGAATCGTGCCCGGGCCGGTGATGCGGATTTTTTCGACCACCACCACGGGCAGGAATGCGCCCGGGACGGCGACTCCGGTGACCTCCAGATTTTCACCGAATGCCGGAAACTGGGCGGGTCCTGCCTGCAGGTAGATCCCGCCGGTTTCGTCGTGGAGGAAGAGAAGTCCGGCATTGCGATCCGAGACGGTGGCGACACCGGAAAGCAGGACCGGGGGGCGTTCTTCGACCTGTTCTCTCGACAGGGCTCTGATCTGGAAGGTGTTGGTTAGGGGTTGGGGGGCGGGGCCTGACGGGGTGTTGGTGGGGCCTGCCGCAAGCGCGTGGCCGGCGGTGAACGGGACCAGGCGAAGGATGAGGATGAGGATGAGGAAGTTGACCTGGGCGAGACGCCGGAAGAATGGGAGTTCCACGGAGTAAACCGGGGAAGGGTTTGCCGGGGGATGTCCCGACGGGAGTGCCTCGGGGAAGGGCGGTGAGGGGGGGAAGGGGCCGTGGCGCTTGTGCATGTTGCCTCAGGCGACACGGGGATCCTGGCACCCGAGTCGTTGCGATGAGGCACGCTGTCGATGCCCAGGATTTCATTCAACGACAAAGAGGCAGGATGCCAAGTTGCCGGTGCCTCCCGAGTTGGTGGGGGGTGGAACTCGTCGCGCTGGGATGGGTAGCTCGGCGTCCTGCGGCGCAACGACATCGACCAAGCGCATCACCCAAGGGCAGCCGAACCGCCCGCTCAACGCGGGCGGGGTTGTCGCAGCGCGACAACCGCCACCAACAACTTCGGCAGGCATGGCGACTGGGCAGCAGGTCGAAAACTGTCTCGTTCCTGGGCTGGGACTTTGCTAGTGCAGCCGGTCTGCCGACGTCGTTGGGGGCCTGCGCCAAGGCAAAGCCAGGTTCCGCCGCGACGTCGGGTTGCACCGCAAGCGGCCGGACAGTTATTCGAGCATCATGAAGTCATCGTCGCGTGGCAGTTCAGGATTGCAGCAGCCGTCCTCGGGATCCGGGGGCGGGAGGCCTTGGTATGTCTGGTTGGTGGCGGTTGCCGGGTTGGCGGTGGTGTTGCTGGCGCTGAGGCCGCGTTCCAGCGGGCCGATCGTTGGCGGGGGCGGCGGGGAGGTTGGCGGCGTGTCGGGGGCTGGCGGTCAGGCGCCCGAAGGGGCGGCCCGGGACCGGGTGGGAGGAGGATTACGGCGGTCGCGGGTGGGACAGGATGCGGACAAGCCGGCGGAGGTGGTGGTGGCGGACCGGGTGAGTGGGTTTGCGGGGTCGCGGCGTGAGATCGCCCGGGAACTCGCGCGTCGGGCCAATCTCGAACTCCTTCCCGACGTGGATCGTTTTTTCGACGCGGTGCAATCGGGGAATTGGGCGGAGGTGAAGGGATTGTACAACTCGTTGTCCTCGATCCGCCATTCGCCGGGGACGGCGAAGACCCTGGAGGCGATCTGGCCTTCGGTGGCCGAGACGTTCGAGGCGGCGGCGGTGGCGAAGACCTGGCCGGCGGAGGAGTTGCTGGCGTATGGCGAATCCGTGGCCACCTCGCTGCGACCGGGCACGATTTACCTTTCGGGCACGGAGGCGGGACGAGCGATTCCCGGGGTGCTGGGCGACCGGGGTGGGACGGGCACGATGATCCTGGGCCCCGACAGTTTCTCGGATCCTGCGCAACTGGAGTATCTGGCGCTGGCCTACCCGGATCGGTTTGGGGCGATCAACCGGGAGGAGATTGACCGCATTTTGAAGCGGGACCAGGCGCCGGTGGACGGCCGGAGTGCGCCGGGGTTGGATCCCAAGTCGGCGCGGGCGGCGATCCTGAAGGCGTTGATCGAGCGAAATCCTGGACTGACCTTCGCGGTGGATGGCTCGTTTGATCTGGGGGAGCTGGCGATGGACATCGTGCCTTCGGGACCGGTGCTGGAGATCCGGCCGGGGGCTGGCGGGGGTGGCGGGGCGATGCCACCGGCACGGGCTTCCGACACGGCGGACTACTGGCGGGCGACCGCGCAACGTCTGGAGACCGAGGCCGCGCTCGAGCCGGATGCGCCCACCCGACGGGAGTACGCCCAGATGGCCTTGATCCAGGCCAAGGTGCTCGAGGACCAGAAGCTATATCCTGAGGCTGAGAAGACGTATCGGGCCGCCGTTCGCATGGCGCCGGCGTCGTATGATCCGGTGGAACGACTGGTTTCGAGCCTGATCGCCCAGGGCAAAGCGGCGGAGGCAACGGAAGCGATGGATGAATTCGCCCGGGTGAATCCCGGCCAGGCCGGGTTGATGGCCGACCTGCGGAAGCGGGCGGCTGCGGCGGGCGGGCAGCGGTGAGGAGTGCGTCGTGGGTCGTG
>CAYZAE010000001.1:59162-80655 GCA_964476125.1 uncultured Verrucomicrobiota bacterium
GATCTCCGATCTCCGAACTCCCCACTTCCCACTTCCCACTCCGAGCCCCCTCCCTCCCCCAGACGCCAGACGCCAGACCCCAGACCCCAGCCCCGGGGGATCAGCGGATCAGCGGGCCGATGCGGCGTAGTTGGAGGACCGGGGATTGCGTTTCCCGGGAGCGGATGAGGTCGGCCTCGAATTCGGCGACCCAATCATTGGCTTCCTGGGGATCGACGAGCATCTGCTGGATGCGCCAGGTCCTTCGATCCTCGGCGGGCACGACGTAGGTGTGGCGGAGGTTGCGGGCTTCGGGATCGAGGCGGATGTACTCGTGGCCCTGCCGGTAAGCGTCGAGGGCGGCATCGAGCCGGGGGGCGGTCCAGGGCTGGCCCTCGGCATCGTTGGGCAGGGGAAGGGCCGCCAGGGCGGTCTCGGAGTCGCCATCGGCGAACGCACGGAGAAAGGCGAAGAGCACGCCGCGGAGGGCGGCGGTGAAGGCCTTGGCGTCGCGGGTGATGTCCTTGGCGGCCTCCTCGGCGCCGGGGGGGCGGAGGTCGACGGTGGAACCGCGCGGCTGGTAGTCGGGATTGCGCATCCGTTCCCATTCCTCGACCAGGCTGGAGTCGACCTGTCGGAGCATGGTCGCGAGATACAGTTCCATCTCGCGGATGGCGTCGTTCTTGGCGCTGTCGGGAACGGTCTGGGCGAGCACCTTATGCACGCTGTTGAGGTGGCGGAGGAGCAGGCCTTCGGAGCGCTGCAGTTCGTAGAGTTTGATGTAGTCGGCGAACGACCGGAACTCCTCGAACATTTCGCGGGCGATGGATTTCGGGCGGATGTTTTCCTGGCCGACCCAGGGGTGTTTGTCGGCGAAGGCGTTGAAGGTGTCGTAGACGAAGTCGCGTCGGGGTTTGGGGTACTCGAGTTTTTCGAGTTCCTCCATGCGATCGTTGTACTCCATGCCCTGCTGCTTCCATTCGGCCATCTTGGCGGTTTTGATGCGGTCGAGCTGGCGACGCAGGATGACCTCGGGGTTTTCGAGGATCGATTCGACGAGCGTGATGAGGTCGAGGGCGTAGTCGGGGGCGAGCGGATCGAGGAGCGGGAGGGTCTCGAGGAGATAGAGCGAGAGTGTCTGATCCATCGAGAAATCGTCCTGCAACTCGACATTCACGCGGAGCCTGTGGGCGCCGTCGAACTCGACGATCTGCCGTTCGTACAGGGAGCGGAAGAGCTGCCAGGCGCGGCGGGTGTGGGATTTCTTCTGGTTCGGGGAATCATGGCAGCGCCGGACCAGGTCGCGCAGGGCATGGCAGCCATCGCCAGGTCGGCCCAGGATATTGAGCAGCATGCCGTGGGACACCTGGAACCGGGAGCTAAGGCGTTCCGGCGAGGCGTTGATGAGGCGGTCGAAGGTTTTCCGGTCCCAGCTCACCCAGCCTTTTTCGGGGGGCTGCCGGCGCTGGAACTTCTTCCCGTCGCGTTTCGATTTCTCCTCGAGCCGCAGGTTATCCACGACGTGTTCGGGGGCCTGGGCCACGACCCAGCCACGGTCGTCGTAGCCCTTGCGACCGGCGCGGCCGGAGATCTGGTGGAAGTCGCGGGCGCTGAGGATTCCGACCTTTTGTCCGTCGAACTTGCAGAGCCGCGTGAAGAGCACGGTGCGGATGGGCACGTTGATTCCGACGCCGAGGGTGTCGGTGCCACAGATCACCTTGAGCAAACCGCGCTGGGCGAGTTGTTCGATGAGTACGCGGTATTTGGGCAGCAGGCCGGCGTGATGCAGTCCAATGCCGTGCTTGAGCCAGCGCCGGATGTCGGGGCCGTAGGGACTGGTGAACTTGAAGCCTTCAAGGGCCTGGGCGATGGCGGCCTTCTCCTCCTTGGAGCAGACGTTGATGCTGGTGAAATTCTGGGCGCTTTCGGCGGCTTCGGCCTGGGTGAAGTGGACGATGTAGACCGGCGCGCGCCCGTCGCGGACAAGTGTTTCGAGTGTCTCGGCGAGCGGGGTTTCGGCGTAGGAGAACTCGAGGGGAACCGGGCGGTCCTGGGATTTGACGGTGATGGTGGGGCGTCCGGTCAGGCGGGTGAGTTCCTCCTCGAAGAAGGTGGTCTCGCCGAGCGTTGCGGACATGAGGAGAAACCGGGCCTTGGCGAGCGTGAGCAGGGGCAGTTGCCAGGCCACGCCGCGCTCGCGGTCGGCGTACCAGTGGAATTCGTCCATGACCACGTCCCTGAGGGCGGCCTCGGGGCCTTCGCGGAGGGCGATGTTGGCGAGGATTTCGGCGGTGCAACAGAGGATGGGGGCGTCGCGGTTGACGGTGGCGTCGCCGGTGCTGAGGCCGACGTTGTCGGGGCCGAACTCCCGGCAGAGCGACATCCATTTTTCGTTCACCAGGGCCTTGATGGGGCAGGTGTAGACGGAGCGGCGGCCTTCGGCGACGGACTTGAAGTGCAGGGCGGCGGCGACCAGGGATTTGCCGGAGCCGGTGGGGGTGTTGAGGATGACGTTGCGTCCCTCGAACAGTTCGAGAATCGCGGCTTCCTGGGCGGGGTAGAGCGTCAGGCGCTTGGCTTCGGCGTATTCCAGGAAGCGTTCGAGGAGGGTGTCCGCGCTGGCGGGGCCGTCCTTGGGCAACAGGTCGTAGAGGGTGACGGACACGGTGGCCGGAGGTTAGCGGCGAGCGAGTCAGGTGCGAAGCCGCAACTGGGGTGGTGGGTAGGGCGGCCTCTCCGAGGACGCTGGACGTGAAGGGTGACGTGAAGGGGCGGCGCGCTCGGAGATCGCGCCCTACCAAGAACTCCCCACTCCCCAATCCTCACTCCTCACTCCAAACTCTCCGGAGGGGGTTGAGGTCTGGTCAAGGGGCTGGGGGATCGTTAGGGTCGCTCCTCCGATCACTCATTTTCTCACACCTGCGGAGGCCCGTCGTGAGGGCACGCCGGTGGGGTGGCTGCCGGGGGTTGGGAATGGAACGACGCGCATGAATCGAACCGCATATGCCTGGACGGTGGTGGTGCTGCTGTGGCCGGTGGCCCTGCTGAACTACCTGGATCGCCAGATGGTTTCGACGATCCGGGCGTCGATCCGGGCGGACATTCCGAGCATTGCGAATGACGAGCAGTTCGGGGTGCTGATGGCGATGTTCATGTGGGTGTACGCGTTTCTCAGTCCGGTGGGGGGATATGTGGCGGACCGGTTCAATCGCCGGTGGACGTTGATCGGGAGTCTGTTTGTGTGGTCGGTGGTCACCTGGCTGACGGGCCATGCGAATTCGTATGGGGAGATGAAGTTCTACCGGGCGCTGATGGGGGTGAGTGAGGCGTTCTACATGCCGGCGGCGCTGGCGTTGATTGCGGATTTTCACCGGGGCGAAACCCGGGCGCGGGCGGTGGGCATTCATCAGACCGGCATTTACGCGGGGTTGGCGTTGGGGGGCATTGGGGGGTACATCGCGCAGACCAGCACCTGGCGGAACTGTTTCACGTGGTTCGGGGCGGCGGGTGTTCTGTACGCGATCGTCCTGGTGTTCGCCCTGCGCGGGGCGCCGTCGGAGAGCCGGACGGATGGCCAGCCGCGGACGCCGGTGACGGTGGTGGACACGTTCCGGGCGTTGTGGTCGCAGCCGGCGTTTTGGATTCTGGTGGTTTACTTCACGCTGCCGGCGATTGCGGGATGGGCGACCAAGAACTGGCTGCCGACGTATCTCGCGGACACCTTCAAGTTGAAGGAGGGGCCGGCGGGGTTGTCGGCGACCGGCTACATTCAGCTGGCGTCGTTTGTGGGCGTGCTTGGGGGGGGAGTTCTGGCGGATCGCTGGATGCGGCGCACGCCGCGGGGCCGGATTTATGCGAGTGCGCTGGGGGTTTTGTTGTGTGTGCCGGCGCTGCTGGGACTGGGGTGGGCATGGAGCATCGGGGCGGCGATCGGGTTCATGATCCTCTTTGGCATTGGCTGGGGGTTTTTCGACTGCAACAACATGCCGATTCTCTGCCAGATTGCCCGGCCCGAGCATCGGGCGACCGGGTATGGTTTCATGAATCTGGTGAGCATCAGTGTGGGGGCTGGGGCGACCATCGGGCTGGGCTGGATGCGGGACCGGGGCATTCCGTTTTCGGCGGCTTTTGCTTTTTCCGCCGTGGTGGCGTTGGTCAGCGCGTGTTTGATTCTGCTGGTGAAACCCCGGACCGATCTCGAACGCAACGTTTCCTGACATGAAGAAGTATCCAAGACTGAGCGGGCTCATTCCCGCGACCCACACGCCGTTCCGCAAGGACGGTTCCCTCAACCTGGAAGCCGTGGAGAAGCTGGCGGCCCATCTGCTGAAGAACGGCGTGCGGATGGCGTTCATCGGTGGCACGACGGGCGAGAGCCATTCGCTGACGGTGGAGGAGCGCCGGCAGCTGGCCCAGCGGTGGTTCGAGGTGGCCCGGGGCACGGAGCTGGAGGTGATCGTGCATGTGGGGGCGAACTGTCTGGAGGACGCCCGCACCCTGGCGGTCCAGGCCCAGTCGCTGGGAGCGCGGGGTGTGGCGGCGCTGGCGCCGAGCTATTTCAAGCCGAGGACGGTGGAACTGCTGGTGGCCTGCTGCGTGGAGATTGCGGCCGCGGCGCCCGAGACGCCGTTTTATTTCTACGACATCCCGGTGATGACCGGATTGAACCTGCCGATGGGGGATTTCCTGACCCAGGCGGCGGATCGGATTCCGACCTTGTCGGGGTTGAAGTTCAGCAATCCGGATCTGGCGATGTACCAGCTCTGCCTGAATGCCTGCGGGGGGCGGTTCGATGTTCCGTACGGCAGCGACGAGTGGATCCTGGGGGCGCTGGCGCTGGGTGGCACCTCGGCCGTGGGCAGCACGTACAACTTCGCGGCGCCGCTGTACCACCGTTTGTGGGCGGCCTTTGAGAAGGGGGATCTTGCCGCCGCGCGTGTGGAGCAGTTCCGGTCGGTCCAGGTGGTCGCGCTGCTTTCCAGCTACGGATTCATGGCGGCGGCCAAGGCGCTCATGGGATTCCTGGGCGTCGATGTCGGCCCGGCGCGCCTGCCCAACGGGAATCTGCGGCCCGAGCAGGTGAACGAACTCCGGTCGAAGCTCGAGACGATGGGCTTTTTCGACTGGATCCGCTGAGGCGGTGTCAGTGCGGCAGGTCGTTGGCGGTCCAGACCCCCGGATTTCCGGAGCCTCGTTGGGCGGGGTTCCGGGAGAGCTGGAGCGAGTAGTGGCCGTTTCGGCGGCGAACCGTCAGGGGCGCCCCGAAGGCATCGCTCAGCACGCGCGAGGTGACGATGCGTTCGGTGGGGCCCAGGGCCGCGACCTGTCCCTGTCGGAGGACAATGGCGTGGCGGAACGCGGGCACGATCTCCTCCACGTGATGGGTGACCAGGACGAGGGAGGGGGCGGTGTGCCGTCCAAGCTCCTGGAGAAACACCAGAAATCGCTCCCGCGCGACGGGATCCAGGCCGGCGCAGGGTTCATCGAGGATGAGCACGTCGGGGCGGGCCATGAGCGCGCGGGCGATGAGCACGCGCTGCCGTTCGCCCTGGGACAGAACGCCCCAGGGGCGGTCGGCCAGCGGCCGGGACTCCACCAGTCCGAGCAACTTCCTCGCTTCGCGGACGTGGGAGGGGCGAGGGCGGTCGCGGATGTCGATCTCGGCATTGCGGCCGCCGATGACTACTTCGAGGGCAGGTTCCTCATCGTAGATCCGCTGGCGGAGGGCCGAACTGACGAGGCCCACGCGGCGTCGCAGCGCCGGCCAGTCGGAGTCCCCGTATCGTTCGCCCAGCAGTTCGATGGTGCCGCCGCTGGGGGTGAGGTAGGCGGTGAGCGACGCGAGCAGGGAGGTTTTTCCGGAGCCGTTGGCGCCGAGCATCACCCAATGTTCCCCCGGGGCGACGGTCCAATGGACGTTGGAAAGGATGGTGGTGCGGCCGCGGAACACGGTCAGCCCGGTGAGCCGGAGGACGGGGGGCTGGGGGGTCGTCTTCAACGGATCGAGGCGCGGAAAAGGAAGCCCGACGGTTGGGTGGGGACGGGGGCTCCCGGGAATCCGCGATTGAGGAAGATGACCATGGTGCCGTTGCCGCTGGCGTCGGTGGCGAGGGTGCTTTGGGTGGTGGAGACCCAGGTGCCGCCGGCGGCGGTGGAGCGTTGCTCGATGGTGTAGGAGCGGCGGGGTGTGCCGCCGGAGAGGGCGATCCGGAATCCCTGGAAGGCGCCGTTGTTCAGGTTGGTGATCGAGGCGGCCAGCGTGGGGGCCTTGAGTTCGACCGGAGGCGGGGGGCCGGGCTGGCTGACGGCGCGGACGAGCGCGAAATTCTGACCTTCGGGGACATTCACCCGGATGATGGCCGGGGTGTTGGCCGCGGTGATGGTGGCGGTGGCGATCCGGGTCCACGCGGTGCCGTCGAAGGTGAGTTCGACATTGTAGGTGGCGCCGACGGTGCCGGTGACGGCGATGTCGAGGTCCCGGGGGCCGGCGAGGGTGAGGGAGAGTTGGGCGGGGCCGACGGTGGGGGTGGAGCCGCCGACGGCGACTGCGCGATAGAACTTGGGTGCGCCGCTGGTGGCGAGGGCGAGTTTGACCTCGATCGAGCCGCCGGTGGGGAGGGTGACTGTGGATTCAGGGGTCCAGGTGGTGAAGTCGGTGGTGGATTCGATCCGATGGACTTCGCCGGGGGAGCCCTTGAGCGTGAAGACGAGGTTCGTGCCGGAGATCGTGGGGCCTTCGAAGGTGCCGGGGGATCCGCCGGTGGATCCGCCGGTGCCGGTCTTCAGGCTGAACCGGGTGGTGCGGGAGGCGAAGGTGCGTTGGTGGATCTGGGTGCTGTCGTCGCTTCCACCGCCGAGCCACGCGCCGAAGGTGAGATAACCGGAGTACGTGGTGTTGGCGGTGAGCCGGCCGGCGGGGACGGTGAGCGAGCTGTCGGTGGCGGCGAGTGTGTTCTGGCCGGTGCAATCCGTGGCCGCGGAGAACACGACGTTCCCGGTGGCGTCGGTGAGGGTGAGGTTGACGCGGTCGTTGGTGGTGGCACCCACCCAGGTGTTCCAGGACAGCGCGAAGGCGGTTTGCGGATTGACCGACTGGGCGGCGTCGAAGTTGGCGACCTGGGGTGCCGGGGGCGTGGTGGCGGCCAGGGTGAAGGGGAAGAATCCGATGAACGAATCCCCGTTGGTGAAGCCGAGCTGGAATGAGACCGAGCCCACGCCGGCGGGGAGGGCCGTGTTCAGGGCGGCTTCGGTGCCGGTGTCGGACCAGGTGGAGGAGCCGTTGGCCTGCCGGGTGAGCGCGGCCTTGAACGAGCCCGGGCCGGAGACGATGGCGTTGGAGATGGAGTAAAGGGAGGGCGGCGCCAGTTCGATCGAGGCCAGCGCTCCGGCCGCGGTGGGCGCGGCGGCGGAGGACTGGGTGAAATCGGTGTGTTTCAGGAGCAGGAACGAACCGTAACCAGCGGGGCTGCCGGAGGTGGTGCAGGGCATTGCGCCCGGTGGCAGAGCCGCGGCGCTGGCGGCGGGGCCGGCGTGCACGATCGTGGCGAGGGCGAATGCGGAGGCGAGGAGGTTCCGCCCGAGACCGCGCACGGGCTGCGGAATGGAGGGGCGAAGATCGGTAAGCCGTTTGGGTGCCATGGGTTCGACGCGTGTTGCGCCTCCGAAAGGAAAGGGCCCGCGACCGGATGGCAAGCACTTATTCCGCCCCCGTCACGGAAACGGACTTTCCTCAAAGGAAACGCGGAGCTAGCTACGCATAGCTACCCCGGAGACGCAACCTCATGGACACACCCACTCCAGCGGCTTCCCGCTCCCCCTCCTCCTTCCTTTCCCGCCGTCACTTTCTCGCCTCGGCCGCGGCTGCGGCCGCCACGGCGACGGCAACGTCCCTGTTCCAGGTGCCGCCCTGGGCCCGGGAGGTGGCGGGGCCGTTTGATCCCGCCGACTTCGAGAAGCTGGTGCCGCGGGACAAGCGGCTCGGCGCCGCGTGGCTCCGGTCCCTGACCGCCCGGGGGGAGCCCACCACGAATTCAGGCCCGGAACTGCGGCCCATTGGCATGCCCGTCGGGGGCATCGGTTGCGGCCAGCTTTACCTCGGCGGCGACGGACGCCTCTGGCTCTGGGATGTGTTCAACCAGACGCCTCCCGCGGATTTCAGTGATTACCGCGGACCCCACTACGCCAAGCCTCTGGCTCCCACTTCCCCCATCGTCCAGGGGTTTGCCATCGAGACTTCGGTCGGCGGCCAGCGCCAGGTGCGCTCCTTGGATGCGGTGGGGTTCGCGGACGTGAAGTTCCGCGGGCAATACCCGGTCGGTGCTGTGGAGTATCGCGATGCCGGGTGTCCGGTGGAGGTTTCGCTGGAGGCCTTTTCGCCGTTCATCCCGTTGAATGTCGAGGACTCGAGCCTTCCGTCGACCGTGATGTCATTCACGGTGCGCAATCCAGGTCGTACGACCGTGGAGGTGGCGCTCGCGGGGTGGTTGGAGAACGCCACCTGCCTCTCGAGCGGCACCGCCGGCCGGGGTTCGAGGATCAACGCCCTGCGTCGGGAGAAAGGTCTGGTGTGGCTCGATTGCCGTGCCCGGCCCGTGCCGCCGCAGCCGGTGGTCGAACGACGGCCGGACCTGGTCTTCGATGATTTCGAGCGGGCCGCTTATGAACGCTGGACCGCGACCGGCACCGCGTTTGGTGCCGGTCCCGTGGAAATGGAGAAGCTGCCCGAGTACCAGGGCAAGGTTCAGGGCCAGGGCCGGCGCGTGGTGAACACCCATGGCGGAGCGCCGGGCCCGGACGTGGGAGCCCGCGATGCGGCCCGGGGCACCCTCACCAGCGAACCGTTCGTGATCGAACGGAACTTCATCAACTTCCTGATCGGCGGCGGGCCCCACAAGGGAAAGACCTGCCTCAACCTGCTCGTGGACGGCGCCGTGGTGCTGAGTGCGACCGGTGAAGGGGACAACCGGATGAAACCCAGATCGTGGGATGTCCGCGCCTGGGCGGGCCGGACCGCGCGATTGCAGGCGGTCGACGAGGAGTCCGGGCCCTGGGGCAACCTTGGTTTCGACGATCTGGTGTTCAGCGACGCGCCACGCGTGAGCCAGGTCTCGCTGGAGAAGGAGGAGGACTTCGGCAGTCTCGGCCTGGCGCTGCTCCAACCCGGGCGCGGGGATTTCGGGCGGCTCCGCGCGGAGGGCGCCCTTCCCGAGGCGGCCTTCGTGAAGCAAGGCGCAGGGGATCTGGATCCGGCGTCGGCCGGTTCCGGGCGAAGTCCAAAGGAGGCGGTGGCCACGGCCGAGCCGTTCGGTGGCAAGCTGGTCGGCGGGCTGGGACGACGGTTCCGACTTCGGCCGGGTCGATCGGTGACGGTGACCTTTGTCGTGGCCTGGCATTTCCCCGCGGTTCGACGCGGCTCGCTGTCGCATGTCACGGGCATCGAGAAATTGCAGCGGTCGTACGCGAACCGGTTTGCCTCGGCCGCCGACGTGGCCCGTTACGTGGCGGGGAACTTCGATCGGCTGGCAGGCGGGACGCGGGCGTGGCGGAAGACGTGGTACGAAGATTCGACGCTGCCCCATTGGTTCCTGGAGCGGACCTTTGTGAACACTTCGATTTTAGCCACGGCGACCTGTCATCATTTCGACAGCGGTCGGTTCTACGGTTGGGAAGGGACCTATTGTTGTGCGGGAACCTGCCAGCACGTCTGGCAGTACGCCCATGCCGTGGGCCGGGTGTTTCCGTCGCTGGAACGATCCACCCGGGAGTTCGTGGATTATGGCATCGCGTTCCACGCCGACACGGGGGCCATGGATTACCGGGCCGAGGCGCACCGGACGGTGGCCATCGATGGCCAGACGGGCACGATCCTGCGGACTTACCGCGAGCATCAGATGTCGGCCGACGACGCCTTCCTGCGCCGGCTCTGGCCGAAGATCCGGAAGTCGGTGGAACACCTGATCGGCCGGGATCCTAACGCGGACGGTGTTTTGGAGGGGGAGCAGTACAACACCCTGGATGCGTCGTGGTGGGGGGAGATTGCGTGGTTGAGTTCGATGTATTGCGCGGCGGTGCGGGCGGGGGCGGCGATGGCGCGGGAGGTGGGCGACCACGAATTCGCGGCGCGTTGCGACGGCATCGCGGATCGCGGTTTGAAGGCGATCACGGAGCGGTTGTTCAACGGCGAATACTTCATTCAGCGCGTCGATCCGAAGCACGACGACGCCATCAACACGAACGACGGGTGTCACATCGACCAGGTCTTTGGCCAGAGCTGGGCGATGCAGGTGGGATTGCCGCGGGTGCTGCCCGAGGCGGAGACCCGGAAGGCGCTGGAGGCATTGTACCGGTACAATTTCACCCCGGACGTGGGCGTTTACCGGGACAACTTCAAGGCGCTGCGGGGCGGGCGCTGGTACGCGATGCCGGGCGAGGGGGGACTGCTCATGTGCACCTGGCCGCGGGGGGGTGGCGAGAAATCCGCGGGCAAGGGGGATCCGACCTTCGTGGGTTACTTCAATGAATGCATGACCGGGTTCGAGTATCAGGTCGCGGCGCACCTGGTTTCCGAGGGAATGCTCGAGCAGGGCCTGGCGGTGACCCGGATGATTCATGACCGCTATCACGCGGCCAGACGGAACCCGTTCAACGAGGTCGAATGCAGCAGCCACTACGCCCGCGCCATGGCGAGCTACGGAGTTTACGTGTCCGCGACCGGCTTCGAGTACCACGGGCCGAAGGGGCACCTGGGGTTCATTCCCCGATTCGGCGGGGACGATTTCCAATGCGCCTTCGTGGGTGCGGAAGGCTGGGGATCGTTCCGTTGCAGCCTCCTTCCGAGCGCGGTGGAAGCCCGGTTGGAGGTGCGGTGGGGAAGCCTGCGTCTGACCCAATTCACGCTCGGCGTTCCCCGACCTGTCGCTGGAGCCAAGCTTGAGGTTCGCGTGGCGGGTGAGTTGGTCGCGGCCACCTGGAAACCAGAGCCGGATCGCGCGGCGGGAACCGTGGTGTTCGCGGCGGAGCTTCGGTTGAAAGCCGGGGACACGCTCCTGGTCAGCCTGGGCTAAGGAACTTGCGCGACTCCGTGCCTCCGAATAGTTCAGGAACGAACATGTTGAAATCCTTGAGGCCGTGGATGGGGCTGTTGCTTTCGGCAGGGCTTTGGACCGGATGCACCGTCCTGGTGGATCCGGGCCACGTCCCAAAGCCGGAGCTGACCGTGGATCTGGCGGATCCGGTGCTGAACCGACGCCGCGTCTTTGTGGTCGGGACCCTCACGTCAGCTTCCGCAGCAGAGACAGTTCGGCAGTTGCTGCATCTGGACGCCCAGAGCTCCGAGCCCATCGACCTGTTCCTCATGACGCCGGGCGGGGATCTGAAGGCGGCTTTTGCCGTGGAGCACTCCTTCCGGATGATCCGATCGAAGGTGAACACGGTGGCCCTGGGGGAGTGCAATTCAGGCGGGGCGGTGTTGCTGGCCGCGGGCACGGGGGAGCGGCGGGCCTTTCCCGATTCGGTGATCGTCGTGCACGGCATGGTGCCCAAGAACCATCCGCCGGCGCGATACACCGAGCTGACCCAGGAGGCCTACACGGACTTCTGGCATCGGTGCGCCCGCCTCCCCGAATCCTGGCTGCCGCTTCCGCAGGGACGGGTTTTCGTGCTGAGCGCGAGAGAGGCGCTGGAATACGGGCTGATCGACAGGATCGAAGCACGCCCCGACGGGACGAACGCGGTTGCGTCCGCGACTTCCCCTGAGACGAGCGCCGGGCGTTGACCGGCGGAGGGAGGTGGGTAGGGTTGAGGCGTCACAGGCAATTCAACCACGGATTCACGTTTTCCCGTATGAGCAACAAGCACGTTCCCCTGATCAGTTCCGGCGTTTCCGGACCCCTTGGACTTCTTCATCTCCCCCGCCTCTGGCAGAAGGGCCTCCTTGGCGCCCTGGGCAAGCTGGCGGACGGATACACGGACATCGGTCCCGGGTATGACCACATGGTGCTGGGCGCGATCGGTGTCGATGCCGAAAAGGCCAAGGCCTACATCCGCGCCAGCAAGCCGACCTACACGCAGTTCGAGGCGTGGATCAAGGCGTACCCCGGCGTGAATCTGTCGAAGGCCACCGTCTTCGCGAGCAACGCCGCCGTGGCCGGCTACATCCACGCGGACGAAGTCCGCAAGGGCATCCTTGCTGCCAATGGTTTGCCCGACGACGGCTCGGTGAATCCCGGGGCGATCGATCTGAACAACCTCGACGACTGGAGCGAGTTCCACCGCAGCGTCACGGCCTGAGCCGCCTGCTGCCTTCCGATTCGACAAAGCCCGCGGCCCAACGGCCGCGGGCTTTGTGTTGTCAGTCGAAGTTCAGGACCACGCCGAGGAAGACCTGGGTTTGGTCGACCACCGTGGGAGGGATGCGCCCGTGGCCGACGGTGAGGTAGGTGGCGCTGATCCACCTGGCGATGTTGCTCTCCGGTTTGAACCGGTAGTACACGCCACCGGAGTAATACCAGGATTCGTCGAGCCCGGCTTGCTCGGCGCCGTCGGGCATTTCAAAGCCACGGTAGTATTTGAGGGCCGCCGTGAGGGCGAGGCCGCTGTACCAGTGGTCGTATTCGGGATCGATCCAGGTGCCGATCTTGAAGGTCCAGTCGGCCAGGGCGTCCAGGCGCCAGAAGTTGTCCTCGTCAATGCCGCGGCGTTCGAATTCGCGGGATTCGAGGACTTCGACGTAATGAAAGCGGAACTGAACCTTGGGGACCAGGGACCAGATCTTGCGGGTGTCGGCGTTGAGTTGGACGTAGCCGACATTGATGCCGAAGGTGGCGTTGTAGTTGTCGAGACCCTGGTCGGTTTCGAAACGCGCGGCCCCCGCGAGATCGAAGTTGTGGTTGGGGGAGGGTTCCCGGACGGCGGCGTTTTCCGGGAAGGTCATGCTGCCGCCCTGGCTGATGGCGGGCCGGGAGGATTCGAAGCGCGGGGCCACCCCGGGGGTCCCGGTCTGCAGGTTGCCCCCGGCCTGTACTTCGGCCGAGATGTTCTCCGAGTTCACCCGGCTGTCCGTGGCGATGGCGCCTTCGGAGAGGGCTTGGAGGAGGTAGCTGAAGTCCCCGGCCGAATCGGCGCCGGTGCGGCGGTAGCCGAGTTCGTAGCGGAGTGCGGGCGCGTAGAGGTCGTTTGCGGAGCCGTGCATCAGGGTGGGTTTCAGCTCCTTGATGAACTCCGGCCGGGCCTTGTTGAGCGCCTGGGTTTCCTCGGCCCTGGCCGGAAGGGTGGCCAGGGTGGCGAGGCTGGCAGCCAGCCAGGAAAGGGAGAGTCGGGGGGAGGGCGAAGGCATGTGGGGTGGTGCTTGGGGGATTCTCGGGACGGGCGGTCAGGTGAGTTTCATGTCTTCCTGCGCGAACCGGTAGAGCCGGTCGATCAGGCGGCCGAACCGGAACACCCGGTCGGAGCCGCGACGAAACTGCGCCTGCAGTTGTTCGAGGGCGTCGATGGAATTCACGCCGGGTTCGAGGGTGGCTCCGGGCCCGCCTTTCGACGGCGGAAGCACCAGGGTCCGGTGGAGTTGTTTGGCGAGACTGAGGAAGGACTGTTCCCGGTTCTTTTTGTTCTCGGTTTCGAGCGGCCAGCCGGGGAGATCCCGGATCTGGGTCTGTCCCAGCTTTTCGAAGGTCAGCCCGAGTTTGTCGCGGAGGGCGGGGGGATTAAGTTGGGCGAAGAACCAGGAGCCGTAGTAGTGCGCGGGATTGCGGGGCGTGAAAGCGACGCCGAACGGGTTGGGGACGAAGGCGACGTTGTTCTGACCGTCCTCCGCGAGCACGCGATGGATCCAGGGCGAAGGGAAGGCCTTCACCTCCAGTCGGTATTCGGCCAGGAACTTCGCGTGCCGGACGATGTTGGGGGCGGCACCTTTTGTTCCTGCGGGCAACCCGAGGTAGGCGAGGGCGTTGGGCTGCGAAATGCGATCGAACGCTTCGTCTCCCAGATTGTGCCGGAAGTACTCCCGGTAGTTCTCCTCGCGCACTCGAAGGCGGACGAGATGGAAGTCGGTTCCCCAGAGAATCCGGTCCTGGACCGTTTCGGTCTCAAGCAGTTCGTGGAGGTTCGCAAAGTAACGGGCCTCCCCCGGCCCCCCGTCCATGGCGGCGGTGTGATAGGAGATGTCCGCGTAAACCCCCTCGTGCTTTCGCATCAGGGCAAGAATCACTCCCGGCCAGCCTCCGATCCGGTCGGCAGATTCCGCGGCGACGAGGTCGTCGTCGCCCCCGAAGTGGGCGAAGCAGATCTTGAGGGTGGGGAATTGGGCGAGGATGGCCTCCCACCGGGAGGGATTGGCGTAATCGATGTCGTCCCGGCTGAAGAAGAAACCTCCCTGATTGCAATGCATCAGGACCGGGAGGGATTTTTCGACGCAGTACGCGTAGACCTTCAACAGCGCGGGATGATCGGGCGCGTACCCGAGGGAGGGATAGAGCTTCACCCCGAGGAACCCCAGATCCTCGACCGCGGTGCGGAGCATCTCGAAGTGGGAGGTGCGGTTCGGGTTGACCGCGAAGAACGGCAGGACCACCCCGGGATGGGAGAGGGCGACCTCGGCCGTGTCGGTCATCTGCTTCCTGAACCGGTCGTTGTCCGCATCACCGCCCTTCGTGATGTCCATCATCAGCGCGACCATGACCTCGTCCGCGGCCGCCTGTTCCAGATAGCGCGAGGCCACCTCCTCCAGGGTCGGTTGAAGGCAGATGAGGAGGAAACCGAGGACATCCTCGACGTCGGCCTTCCGGGCGTCGTCGTCGCGGCTCAATCGTTCCGCCAGTTTTCGCAGCAGCCTGCGCAGCAGTTCGGTGCTCAGGGCATCGAGATTGCCATGGAGGATGATTCCGGCGTCGCCGGAGAGCTGGCCGACGGCGTCGTCGAGCAGCGACTTGAATTCATCGGAGACCTTGAGGGCTTCGACGAGTTTCCGGACCAGCTTTTCCTCGTCGACATGGTCGTCGTTGAGCAGGGCGTCGAAGACCTTCTCGATCGCCTTCACGAGATAGTCGGGCCATTTCTCGTTGATCAGCCGGTTGACGAGTGTCTTCCGGGTCTGGGTGGTGTTGAGGCTTCGGAAGTTGAAGATATGGGCGTGACAGTTGACGCGCATGGGGTGGGTGGATGGGACGGGAGGATACGGGGTGTGCTTGCAAGCGGTCTTATCGATCGTATTCGCCTGAGTCACGCTTTGATTCGAAGAAGAGGCGGCGCCGGGTGCATCCCGAGTTCTTGACTGGGGGAGGAATAGGGATCCGAGGAAGGGGGGATCAGGATAGCCCGCGGCAAAGGTGCTTTGGAGTGCTGCGACGTGTCGCAGCTTTCGATTCACCGAGGCGTCGCCGCCCGACGTTGGCGGGCCCACCGATGTCGCCTCCCCGGCCAGCGCGGAATCCAGAGCGGTGACATGTCACCGCTTCTGATACGCCAGGGTTGCTCCTTCACGCGGTTTGGACCGCGGCCGGAGCGTCGGGCGTCTGCCCTACCGTCCGTGAGCGGCAGCGGAGCCGAGTGAATCGAGCACCGACTGCACCTCTCCCGAACGGATCCAATGGGTGTGGGGCGGCAGCTCCAGTCCTGCGGGAGGAGACTCGGAGCGAAGGATGAATGTCAGGGTGGGAACTTTCCGGACCTCGAGTTGCCGGCGGAGTTGCTGCCTGGCCTCGTCCCAGTGCAGCAGGATGAGAACGCAGCCGCTGAGCCGACCGACGTGGGCCAGGACGAGTTCGGTCAGCGATTCGGTGCGGCCGGAGGGATGCAGTTCGACGCCGGCGAGGATCTCGAGCATCTGGGCGCTGTGCGCCAGTCCGCGGCCGGCGGTGAAGACGTAAGCCCGGTCGCCGACGAACATGAGGTCGAGCAGGGTGTCGAGACGATCGACGGTGCAGGCGAAGGAGGCGGCCAGGGAGACGGCCTCCTCGAAGATTTCGGTTTCCGGCCCGGCCCCGAAGGTATCGAGAACCATGGCGTGGCGGACGAAGTATTCCTCCTGGAATTCCTTCACGACCGGGCGCTGGGTGCGTGCCCAGCCGGCCCAGTGGATTTTTCGTGGTGGATCCCCGGGGCGATAATCACGGACCGAGGTGAATTCCTCGGAGTCCCCGACGCAGCCGGCGAGGGCGATGCCGCCGCCCTGGAGCTGGCGTGCGGAGCCGGGAAGCGGGAGGGGGGGGAGCCGGAATCGGCGGGGGTAGACGACGACGGAGGTGGGGGATGTTTCCTGGATGCGGGCGATTCGCCGGAGCAGACCGAAGGGATCGATGCGCGCCGCCTGGGCGGTGGTCAGGGTGAGCCGGCCGCGCCGGAGCGGGACGAGTTCATAGTTCAATTCGACATGCCCCCGGGGGGGGACGTCGGGGATGAGAATCGGTTCGGGCAGAATGCGGGTGTTTCGTTGGCAGAGCCATCGCCAGCGATAAAATCGGTAATGGCGGTCGAACCAGTTGCGGGACGATTCGCCGGGTTCCTCGAACGCCGCGAATTCCTCGACCGTCGGACGCGGATCCGGCGCGCCCTCCCGGAATTCGTGCCCGCGTTGCCAGCCCCGGGAATGACTCTGGATTCTGGCCCGGACCCGGAACGGGCTGTCGACAGTGGCATTCGACGGAGCGAATCGATCGATGGACAACCGAGGTCGCCGGCCGAGGGTCCAGAGGATCGACGTGAGGAGGATGCACCCCAGGAAGGCGAAGATCTGATGCGCCATCGTCTGGGAGACGTCCGTGAAGGAACCCGCAGCCACGAGCGCCCAGACCACCAGGGCTCCGGCGGGCGAGATCCGGGTCCAGACCCATCGTCGGATGGCGAAGAGTTTGCGGTAGCTGCGATGAAGCCGGCGGTCGAGCCGGGTGGGGGCACCGGCGGCCCTGGACATGGACGTCCCGGGCGTCGGAGGTGGCGCCGCCGGGGGATCTGGAATGGGAGCGACGGAGGGCACGCGACAGGGCGGGGGCTGTCTACCGCGGGGGAGGGAACTGACGCAGGAGTTCCCTCACCAGACCGTCGGCGTCGGTGCCGGCGAAGCGCGCCTGGGGATCGAGCACCAGCCGGTGGGCGACCACGGGAACGGCGAGTTCGGCGATGTGTTCGGGCTGGACGAACTCATGTCCGTCAAAGAGAGCCAGAGCCTGGGCCGATTTCATGAGGGCCAGCGACGCGCGGGGGCCGGCGCCGAGCGGGACTCCCGGAAGCTGCCGCGTGGCCTGCACCAGCTTCACGATGTAATTGAGCAGCTCCTTCCCGATGCGCACGGCCTTGACCGCGGCCCGCAGGTTGCGCACGTCGTCCGGTGAAGCGCAGGGCTTCAGGTCATCGAGAGGATGGTTCCAGACCTGGCTGGAGAGGATGTTGACCTCGTCCTCGGGCGACACGTAGCCGAGTCCAAAGCGCATCATGAACCGGTCCATCTGCGCCTCCGGCAGGGGGTAGGTTCCGCGGAATTCGACCGGGTTCTGGGTGGCGACGACGAAGAACAGGTCCGAGAGCGGTTGGCGGCGGCCATCAATGCTCACCTGACCCTCCGCCATCGCTTCGAGCAGGGCCGACTGGGTGCGCGGCGAGGCGCGGTTGATTTCGTCCGCCAACAGCACATCCGTGAAGACCGGCCCTTCGCGGAACTCAAAACTGGAATCGCGCTGGTTGAAAACCGAGACGCCCAGAATGTCGGTGGGCAAAAGGTCCGGGGTGAACTGGACGCGGGTGAACTTGGCGTCGATGGACAGGGCCAGGGTCTTGGCCAGCGTGGTTTTGCCCGTGCCGGGGAAGTCGTCGAGCAGCACGTGGCCGCCGGCGGCGAAGGCCGCGAGAAGGCGTCGAGTGGGCCCCTCCTGTCCCCGCAGCACCCGGCCGATGTTACCGGTCAGTCGCGAGAGGACGAGAGCCGCGCGGGCCAGGTCGGCAGACATGCAGGCGAGCATGGCTGCGTGGACGGGTGGGTCGCAAGCCGTCGAACGCTTCGGCCGAATGTTCAGCCGCCCGCCACGATGCGGACGATTTCCAGGCGGTCTCCCGGCGCGAGGGGGCGGTCGGCGAATTCGGAGGGGGCGACCGGTTCACCGTTGAGTTCCACCACCACGCTGCGCGGAAGAAGTCCTTGCGCAATGAGGAAGGCTTCGAGACTCAGGGGTGGCTGGATCGGGATGGAGGTTCCGTTCGCGATGACGCGGGGAACGGCGGCGGCGTCCGACATGGGTGCAGGCTAGGCGGAGAATGGGTCGGGGGCGAGCCGGGGAGGGCCGGGGCGAGGGATTGTTGAGCGGGGGCTTCCGAGGGGTGGAAAGCAAAACGGCCGAATCCCTCAAGGGATCCGGCCGTGACGAATTCTGGAATCGGATCAGGCCTTGATCGGCTCGAATTCCTTGTCCTTCACGATGCCTGGGGTCGGGACCGGGTAACGGCCGTCGGCTCCGGCGCGCAGGGGCGCGGGCGAGTCCGGCGTGAGCGTGTCGGCGCCCGGCGCGTACTCATGCTCGTGGTTGAGCATCTGGTCGAAGGTGATCTCCTGGCCGGTGTGGGCGGCCATTCGGCCCATGGAGGTGACCAGGCTGGCTTCGACGCCGCGCTTGACCTCGTTGTAGGGCTTGTCGTTGCGGATGGCGTCGACGAGGGCGTTCCACTCGTTGGTGTAGGGGTCCTGCTCTCCGGGGACGGAAGGAGAAGTCCAGAGCGCGCTGGCGCGATCGATGTTCTGGCCCTTGTGGATGCTGGACGGGAAACCGCAGTCGCCGTTGCGCGAGGCGACCGCGACGCCCTTGGTGCCGTGCACGTAGCTGGCGTAGATCGGGATGCAGCCGTTGATGCAGCGTCCATCGAAGAAGAACTTCGAGCCATCGGCGAAGGTGTACTCCACCGAGTAGGTGTCGAAGTTCTGGTCGATGAAGGTGTTCCCGGCGGGGTCCTGCCGGTAATGACGTCCACCGACGGCCTGGGCCTTGACCGGCCAGGCGCCCTTCATCCAGCAGAGGTGATCGATGATGTGGATGTTGAAATCACTGAAGCTGCCACCGCTGGCCCAGAGGAAGCTGTGGAAGTGGCGAATCTGCCACATCAGTTCGCTGCCTTTGCCATCCCACTTGGTGGTGAAGGCCGAGCCGACGGGACCGTGCATGCGGTAACCGCGCATGGCCACGATGTCACCGATTTCGCCATCCTGAATGCGCTTGGAGAGATCCTGCAGCGCCCGGCTGTGGCGGGACATCAGTCCGACGCCCACCTTGAGCCCCTTGGCCGAGGCTTCCTCGGCCAGCTTGATCATCCGGCGGGAGGTGGGGCCGTCGGCGGTGAGCGGCTTCTCCATGAAGACATTCAGACCCTTCTGGATCGCGTACTGGAAGTGCACCCAGCGGAAGGCCAGGGGAGTCGTGAAAATCGCGATGTCACCCGGCTTGAGGGTGTCCATGGCGTTCTTGTAGGCGTCGAATCCGATGAACTTCTTGTCGTCGGCAACCTCGACCCGGCTGCTGACTTCTTCGTTGCGCTTGAGGGCCTTGTAGCTGCCGTCGAGTTTGTCCTGGAAAACATCCGCCATGGCTGCGAGGCGGATCGGGCCCTTCTTGGCCGTGGTAAGGGCATTGACGGCGGCGCCGCTGCCGCGTCCGCCGCAACCGATCAACGCGATGCTGAGGGTGCTGTCATCGGCGGCGTGGACGTACGGAAGCTTGACGCCCGCCAGCGCGGACACGCCGGCAACGGTGCCGGTCGCCTTGATGAAGTCACGTCGGGTGGTGACGGATTGCGAGGGTTCGGGTGCGGGGGTTGGGGAAGGCGGTTGCATGGGGCGACTTTGCCTTCAGACCCCAGGTTCTCGCAATTCCAGAGTCGTCCGGAGTCGTCGGTTTTAGGTGCATCTCCGGGTTGTCGACGGGGGATGGCTGGGGATCGGAGGAGGGTGGATTGCAGGGTTTCCGGAGGTCGGGCTGGGGCCCGACGCTCCGGCCCCTTTCTGGCATGCCTATCGGCATGCTGGCGGCGCTTCGGGCCGCCCGAGCCGCCCGAGCTGCATTCCAAGGTGCTGGCGGGGTTGGGAAGGCCGTCAACAAAACAAGCCGGGCGCCCGCGATGGGGCGCCCGGCGAAAGGATTGTTCCGCGCGGAATGGGAGCCGGCGTAAGCCGGCGGCAGCCGGTTCAGGCGGCCTTGGCCGTCTTGGTGGCGGCGGCGGCTTGATCCTTCTTCCAGGTGCGCTTCGGCGGCTTGGTGACCAGGCCCTTTTTGATGGCCTTGGCGCTCACGCGGATGTAGCGCACTTCCCCGCTGGGGAGGATGGCCTTGACCCGCTGGAGGTTGGGGAAGAAGCGCCGCTTGGTGATGGCGGTCACGTGCGTGCCGATGCCGCCCTCGCGCTTCGGTTTGCCGCTACGCCAGATCGTGCTGCCCTTGCCCGGACGGGCACCCGTCAATTCGCAAATCCTCGCCATAAAAGATCCTGTCTACTTCGAAAATGGGCGGGATCAGTAACAGATCCCGGACGCGGGTGGCAAGCGACAATTCCAGATCAGTCTTCAAGAATCGCCGTGGCCACCGCGTGAACCAGGGTGTGGCTGAGGCTGATATGCAGTTTTCGGGCCTGTCGTTCCGCCAGCAGTTCGAGGCCCTTGCCGTGCAGACGGACGAAGGGGGCCCCGGAAGGTTCGCGGGCGATTTCGATGTCGTGCCAACCCAATTTCGCCCCGATCCCGGTGCCGAAGGCCTTGCTGACCGCCTCCTTGGCGGCGAAGCGGGCGGCGACATGGGGCGCGGCCTGGGTGTGGCTGCGGCAGTAGGCGATTTCGGAGTCCAACAGGATGCGCTGGAGAAACCGGTCGCCAAACCGGTCCATCGAAGCGCTGACCCGCTCGACCTCGATGATGTCCACTCCGGTCCCGACGATCATGAGCGGGGTCCAAGTCGGTAGGATTGCATGGCCTGAAGGAAAGCCTTTACCGAGGCGTCCAGTCCAGTGAACACCGCCCCGGCCACGAGGCTGTGGCCGATGTTGAGTTCCTCGAGGTGCGGGACGCGGTCGAGCAGGGCGGGAAGGTTGGCCACGGTCAGGCCGTGACCCGCGTTCACCCGGAGGCCAAGACGTTTCGCGAGGTCCGCCCCGGCCGCCAGACGGTCGATCTCGCCGTTGGCAGCGCCGGCATGGCCGGCATTGATATGCTCCGCGTACGCTCCGGTGTGGAGTTCGACGAATTCCGCCCCCGTCCGGGCGGCGGCCTGCAATTGCTCGGGGTCGGGGCCGATGAAAAGGCGTTCCTCGATGCCGGCTGCCCGCATCTGTCGGCAAACGGCGGCCACGGCCTCGACGTGACCCGCGACGTCGAGACCTCCCTCGGTGGTCACTTCCTGGCGACGCTCGGGCACCAGGCAGACGATGTCCGGCTTGGTGCGGAGGGCGATTTGAATGATCTCGGGAACCAGGGCCATTTCCAGGTTCAGCCGGGTGGCGATGCGCTGGCGAAGCGCGGCGACGTCGCGATCCTGGATGTGCCGGCGGTCCTCGCGGA
>CAYZAE010000001.1:80665-124589 GCA_964476125.1 uncultured Verrucomicrobiota bacterium
TTTGGGTTTCCCGGAACCAGACCTCGGCGGTCCTCGCGGAGGTGGGCCGTGATTCCGTGGGCGCCGGCCCGTTCACAGGCGAGGGCGGCTTCGACGGGGTCTGGTTCGCCGGGGGTCATCCCGCGGTAGCGGGCTTCGCGAAGGGTGGCGACGTGGTCGATGTTGACGCCGAGCTTGAGCATGGCGGTCAGGGAGTTCCGGGGGCTTTGGGTTCTTGGGTGCGCAGGCCGGAAGGTGCCGCGGGTTGTTCGGGGGCCGGGGGAGGTTCCTGCCAGCCGGGGAAGCCGGGGTTGTCGATCCAGCGGAGCAGGTAAAGCAGTTCCATGGAGTTGAAGCCGATGACGGACTGACGAAGCAGGGAAAGCTCGGCCGGACCGGTCCGGGAGACCTCGGTCACGGTATCCCCGAGCAGGGGAAGCGCGGCGTCGATCCAATCGGTGCCCGGAATGAGGAGTTCGCCTTCCGTGTTGGTGGGGAGTTTGGTGGCTTTCTGGTTGTACATCAGTCGCGCGAACTGGACCAGGTGCTTGAACTGGATGAGGCGGCCGATGTTGTTGGTCAGGATCCGGGGGCCGGGAAGGTTGGGGGCGTTGGTGCGGAAGAGGCGGCGGCCGGTGGTTTCCCAGTCATAAATCACGAGATTCGTCCGTCCGGCGACCTGCGCAACCAAGCCACCGGGAGCGGGTTGGCGGGAGTTTGACGAGAGGGGGAACAGCCCGCCGATCAGCTGTTCGTGGTCCGCCAGCCTCTGCGCGTTCATGAACGGCGAGAAGTAGGGGAGTCCGTGGAGTTCCACCCGGGTGGCCTGATTGGTGATCCGGAGGGTAAACGGGGTTCCGCTCCACGCCATGTTGGTCACCGCCCGGACGGGCAGGGTCAGGGCAATCTGCGCCATCAAGTTGGTGGGCGAGGCGATGGGGCCCGAGAAATACTGCTGCCACGGATCCCCGGCCAGCGACCAGAGGAACAATTGCTTCGGCCATTCGGTCACGCCGAGATCGGAGAACAGTCCGAGCCGACTCAACCACGTCTCGGCCCCGCGGGCGGCGGTGAAGCCGACCAATGGATCCCGGAGCACGTTCGTGGGCATCAGCCAGGGTTCCGAGGAAAGGTTCAGGGGGCCGGGAAACTTCATCCGGGCCGAGGTTCGGAGCCGCCCGTTTCGCGGTTCCATCGAGAGCTGCAGCTTCGGCCACTGATCCACCGGGCCCGGCGGCTTCGGGCGAAGCCCAATCCACGGCGCGATGCGGGTCAGATCGGCTTCGCCTTCCAGCACGGCATTGGTGGAGGCGGGCCCGGGGCGGCCTCCGGAACGGAGCGCGGCTTCAAACCGGTCGAAGGCACCCCGACCACTGCCCAGGATGATCCAGCCATTGCTGGCGACGAACCGGGCGGGAACCTTGGCGGTGCCGATGGCGATCTCAAACGCCTCGCCCGGTTGAGCGGCAACAGGGGCTCCCAGCACACGGCGGATTTCAGCTCCGGCCGTGGCGGCCGCAGGGCCTTCAAGCCGGGCGGCCAAAGCCCAGTCGGAAGGGCCCTTCTGCCCAGCCCCAATCTCAAGATAACTCTCCGCATCCAGCAGGGCGCGGAGCACCGGGGCGAGCGGGCCGGCGTCGTTGGTGCCGACCGCCGGCGCTCCGAACCAGGTGGGCAGTTGGAGGGCGAGCTTGCGGGCGGCATCCCCCAGAATCATCTGCGACTGCGGGAGGCCAAGGACCTCGCGCACTTGAGACAGATCGGCCCGGGAACCGAGCGCGGAAAGTCCCGCAAAATGGTGGCGGACAAGGACATCCCGGGCGGCGTCCTGCTGGGACGCACATCCCGGCAGCAGCACGCAGGCAAGGGCCAGCGACACGACGAACGTGCAACGCATAATCAAGAAGGACTTACTGCCAAACACGCGGCCAACTAGCAATACACCAGTCATCCAGGTCCCGGCCTCTGAGGACAAGGGGACAGGTCTTTGGGCGCGGGTCTCGGATGGCCAAATCCTTTGACACCCCGGAAATCGTCCCAGCACACTCTGGAGGCGGTTCCACGGTAACGATTCTATGAATCTCCTGATGGTTGTTCTCCCCGGTCGGACACGGCGTCTCGGTGGGCGGTCCGCGCCTTCAAAGCTGCTGGCATCCGCGCTCTGCGCCGGGTTGACGATTTCTGCGGCCGCGGTCGGCCTGCTCACGGGCGCGGTCGAAGGAACCTCCCCAACCACGGGCAGCCATGCCGGGGGCGCACTGCTTTCCGCGATGGCCCGCGCCGGGGTCGACGCCCCGGAAGCCGTGCGGGCCCGGAGCGGTGCCTGGCGTCTTCCGCTGGCCTTCGAACCTGCCGGCGCCGGAGCGCCGGGGGGTGCCGATTATCTGGCGCGTGGGCCTGGCTACCAGGTCTTCGTGGGTAGTGCCGGCGCCCTTCTGGCACTCTCCGGAGCGGAGCCCAACACGGACGGTGTTCCGGGAGGAACCTCGTCTTCGCGCCGGTCGCGGCATTCGCTTTCAGGTTCCGGCGGCGGCGATTCTTCCGCCCCTCTTCGTCTGGTTCAGCTCCGGTTCGAAGGGGCTCGCGAGTCCGTCGCACCGGTGCCGGAAGCGCCGTTGCCTGGGCGGATTCATCGGTTGATTGGATCGGATCCCGCACGCTGGCAGCGCAATCTCTCGCCGCAGGCACGCGTGCGGTACCCCGATGTTTATTCCGGGGTGGACGTCGTCTATTACGGCAGCGGGCGGGAGCTGGAGTACGATTTTGTCTTTGCACCGGGTGCCTCCCCGGACGTGGCGCGCCTCCGATTTGATGGGGTGAAGTCGATGGAGACCGATTCGCAAGGTCAGCTCCTGCTCGACACCGGCCGCGGGGTCTTGGTCCAGCGGGCTCCGGTGGCCTACCAGGAGACTCCCTCGGGCAGGAAACGCGTGCAGGCCCGTTACCAATCCCGCGAGGACGGTTCCGTGGGCTTCGTGGTGGGGGATTACGATCCTCGGCGTCCCCTGGTGATCGACCCGATCCTCAGCTACGCCACGCTTCTGGGCGGCCTTGGTTTTGACGAATGCTGGGACGTCACCGTGGACGCCTCGGGCGCGGCTTATGTCGCGGGGGAGACCGAATCGGCGAGCTTCACCAACATCCAGCTGGCCACCACGAACGTGTTCCTGGCCCGGTACCAGGGCGGTTTGGAAAATGTCGCGGGGGATGCCTTCGTTGGAAAGCTCGCTCCGGATGGCGGTTCCTTTGAATGGCTGACGTATCTGGGGGGTTCCGATCTGGAGACGGCGTTCACGCTGGCCCTGGGTTCGGGGGGCGAGCCGATCGTCGGTGGCTTCACCAGTTCGACGAATTTTCCGGTGAGCTCCAATGCCTGGCTGAAGGTGCTTCCGGGAACGACCAACCGTTTCACACTGCGCCGTCCGCTGGCGGGTTTCGTCACCCGCCTGAAGTCCGATGGCTCGGGCCTGGTGGCCTCCACGCTTCTGGGTGGGGACGGTGAGGATCAGGTGCTGGATCTCGGGGTCTTCGGGGATGGCTCGGTGGCGGTTGTGGGCAGCACGACCTCCTCCAATTTCCCGGTCACGGCAGGGGCTTTCCAATCCACCTTCGGCGGCGTGCGCGACGGTTTTGTGGCTCGGTTTTCGCCGGATCTTTCGAGCCTTCTGAGGGCGACCTACCTGGGGGGCAGCGGCTGGGATTCGCTGGAAGGTCTGTCGATCAACGAAACGGCCGGAACCCTGCTGGCGGCCGGGATCACCTTTTCGACCAATCTCCCGGTTCAAGCGGCCCTCCAGTCCACCAACGCCGGGGGAGCCGACGTGTTGCTCGCCGGCTTCCGAGTCGCCGACGGTGGGGCGGATTTCCTGACCTACCTGGGCGGGGAGGACAGCGACTACGCCTATCGGGCCAGCCTGGACGGTTCGGGAGGAACCTGGGTCGTGGGGCAGACGTTCTCGGATAATTTTCCGGCGACCGGCGGGATTCAGAGCACCAATGCGGGTGGGGGCGACGGCTTCGCCATCCGGGTGGCCGCGGGCGGTCAGTCGCTGGCCTATGGAACGTTTCTGGGTGGACCCTTTGAGGATGGCCTCTGGGATGTGGCCGCAGGATCCGCGGGGGTCGTTCATTTCGCGGGCTACAGTTTTTCGTCGGTGTTCACGGGTATTTCCACGAACACCTCCCTGCAGGGCACCAACGCCGGCGGGTCGGATGCGGTCATTGCCCGGTTGACCCCGGCGGGGGATCTGACGGCGACCTATTATGGCGGCACCGGAGATGAAATTGGTTACGCGTTGGCCGTGGATGCGGCGGGGAGCGAGTACGTGGCCGGGCGTGCCCGGAGCGTCGCCTTTCCGGTCAGTTCCACCAACGTGGCTCAGGCGGTCTATGGCGGTGGGCGGGCCGATGGGTTCGTGATGAAGTTGTCCGATCCTCCGACCCTGGCCGTGGCCCGGGTTCCGGCCGGTCTGCTGCTCTCCTGGCCGGCACCGAATTCAGGGTACGTGGTGGAAACCGCACGCGCCGCGGCCTCCTCGGGTTCAAGTGGGGTTGCCGAATCCTGGAGCGTGGAATCCGTTCCCGCCGTCGTTCAGCAGGGGCGCCACACGGTGACCGTGCCGGTTTCCTCCACGGAACGGGTTTATCGCCTGCGGCGCGGCCGGTGATGGAGGCGCGGAGATTCTTCGCGCGGTTGGGATCATGACGTCCTGGGTCCGCTGGGGTTTGGTGCTGGCTCTCCTCGGGAGCCAGACCGGCTGCCAGAGCCCATCCAGGAAAGCGGTTTTTCCCATCGGCATCTTTGGTGCCTCCGAACCCGCTGACCTTCGCGAGGTTCGGGCGGCCGGTTTCAACTGGGTCGTCGGAAGCGCCCGGCCGGACTTCCTCGAAGCCGCGGCGCGGGAAGGTCTGGTGGTTCTGGCGCAGCCTGACGGCTTGGGTGACACCGGGATTCTGGCCGCCGATCGGCATCCCGCCCTGAGATCCTGGTACGTGGCGGATGAGCCCGACATGGCCCGCCTTCCTCCTGCGACGGTGAGGGCCGGGATCCGTGAATTGCGCCGTGCCGGCGCGCGCAAACCCACCGTTCTGACGCTGTGGGGGGGAAGGGAAGCCGATCACTACGGACGCCTGACGGATTGGCTGATGATTGATCGCTACCCCATCCCGTGGATGCCTTTGGCGGACTTTCCCAAGCACCTCCGACTCGGCCGGTACGCGGCAGGTCCTGGTCGTCCCCTGATCCCTGTTCTCCAAGCCTTTGATTGGAAGGCGTTTCCGAAAAGTTTTCCGCCCCGTCCCGGACTGCGCGCCCCCGATCACGCGGAACTGCGGGCCATGGCTTTCCTGGCCCTTCTCGAAGGAGCCCGGGGCCTGATGTTCTACACCTACCGTTCGGGCGAGGACCGATCCTGGGACCTTCAGCAGCATCCGGAAACCTGGGATGCCGTGCTTCGGGTCGTCCGCGAGGTGCGCGAACTGGAACCGCTGTTCCTTGGGCAACCCGGCTGGCGGGATTTTGACGTCGGCTACTCCGACCTTTCCGACTCGTGGAATGAAGTGTTCGACCCGGCGATTCAGGCCGCCACGATTCATGTCCGCCACGGATCCGCGTCGGTTCCAGCCGGCCAATACCTCGTTGCCGTGAACACCACGCGGCGGGAAATCGGGTGGCGGTTCCGCTGGCGGAAGGGCGGGCCCGATCGGGTTGAGGAACGGTTGTCCGGACGTTCACTGGCTCCGCAGCCCGTCTGGTTTACGGACCGACTGGGCGCCTACGACGTCCGAGTCTTTGGACCGCTCGGGCCGGCTCACTGATGGGAAGGGGGGGGATCGGAGTTCGGAGTTCGGAGTGGGGAGGGGGGAGGGGGGAGTTTTCGATAAAGCGGTTTCTTCGGTTGGGAGCACAAAGGCTATAACATCTGATGTTTTTGCGCGGTTTTGGCGCTTGAAAGGGGGGACTTTGGTTGGTTATATACCCCTGTTTGCTTTCTGTAAGGTATTTTGGCTCAGTAGGTTCTGCGATTTTTACGACATTCGCGAACTGACCGGCACGAAGTGTGCTTTGTGCTGGTGAGGTGTTTTCCGGGGGGTGTTTGGTCCGGATTTGGAGACGCCTGGGTTTTTCACTGTTTCACTCGCTAAGCCGACGCTTCGATGGGAGTTCCACTTCTCGATCTTAAACCGCAAAACCTGGCCCTCGAATCCGAGTTGACCGAGGCCTTTGTCCGGGTGCTGCGGAGCGGACATTACATCATGGGGCCCGAGCTCGAGCGCTTCGAGTCCGAGGCGGCTGCGAAACTGGGCGTTCCTCATGCGCTCGGGATTTCCTCGGGCACCGATGCCATTCTGCTGGCTCTGATGGCCCTGGGGATCGGGCCCGGGGACGAAGTCATCGTCCCGTCTTTCACCTTCTTCGCCACGGGCGGTTGCGTGGCGCGGGTGGGAGCCACGCCTATCTTCGCCGATGTCTGCCCGATCTGTTTCAACCTCGACGTGACCGATGTGTCCCGTCGGATCACGCCCCGGACCAAGGCGGTCATGCCGGTCCATCTGTTCGGTCAATCCGCTGATCTTGATCCGCTGACCGCCCTGGCTGCCTCGCGGGGACTCCGGGTCATCGAGGATGCCGCGCAGGCCTTTGGCGCGTCCTATCGAGGCAGGCCGGTGGGTGGCTTCGGAGATTTCGGCACCTTCAGTTTTTTCCCCTCAAAGAACCTCGGAGCCCTGGGGGATGCCGGTTTGTTGGTGACCCGGGATGAAGCGCTCGCGGACCGTGCGAGGCTGCTTCGGGTGCATGGGGCCCGTCCGAAGTACTACCACCATCGGGTGGGTGCCAATTTCCGCCTGGACCCTCTCCAGGCGGCCTTTCTTTCGGTCAAACTCCGGCATGCTTCGAGCTACGAATCGGGGCGTACGGCGAATGCGGCCTACTACACGGAACACCTGTCCCGGGCGCCCGGGGTGGTGGTGGCCGACCCAAAGGCTTGTGGCTGTTCCGCGACGTGCGGCGCGGCGGGGAAGGCGTCGACGCGGTTGATCCTCCCGGTCGCCTATTCGCACAACGGGCACATTTGGAATCAGTACACGCTCCGCGTGCCGGGTGAGGGACGACGCGACGCGTTGCGGGCGGCATTGACCGCCCGGGGCATTGGCACGGAGATCTACTATCCCGTTCCCCTGCATCAACAGCCGTGTTTCGCGCCGGTGACGCCGCAGCCCGGGACACTGCCTGTCAGTGAACGGCTGGCGGCTGAGGTCTTGAGTCTGCCCATCTATCCCGAGCTTACTGCGGTCCAGCGCGCGGAGGTGGTGGAGGCGCTGGGGGAATGGTTGAAGCGCGGGGAATGAGGTCGAACTGGAATCGGGTGGGGCGCGTCCACCTATCCCCCGGTTGGCTCCCCGCAGCGAAGGTTCCCAAACTGATTCATCATGTTCTCTTTGTCCTCGTGTTCCGTTGCGCGATGGGGAATCACCGGAGTTGGAGGATTCATCGGTTCGCACGTCCTGCAGACACTGCTCCATCAGAATTGCAACGTTGTTGGCATTGATGACTTCACCACGGGTCACGAAGCCAATCTGGAGGCTGTTCGCGCAGGCGTCAGCGAGGCGCAATGGGCCGGTTTCCATCTTGTCCGCGGGGATGTCTCGGATCCACGCCTGCTCGATCAGTTCCTGCGTGGGGTGCACGTGGTCTTGCACCTGGCGGCGCTGGTGTCAGTGCCAGCTTCGATTCTCAACCCCACTGGAACACACCGTGTCAATGTCACCGGCTTTCTCGAACTGCTCGAGGCGGCGCGGCGATGCGGTGTGCGGCGTTTGGTCTACGCTTCCAGCAGCGCCGTTTACGGTGACATGACCGAACTCCCGTCCCGCGAGGATCGCATCGGCCAGCCGCTTTCGCCCTATGCGTTGTCCAAGCGAATAAACGAGCAATACGCAGCCTTGTACGAGCGTTGCTACGGCTTGGTCTCGGTCGGGCTTCGCTACTTCAATGTCTTCGGTCCCCGTCAGGACCCGCGTGGCGCCTATGCGGCCGTCATTCCACAATGGATTCAGGCGCTGTCCGAAGGCCGGGACCTGATCATCCACGGGGATGGTGAGACCACGCGCGACTTCTGTCCGGTCAGCCAGGTGGTGGAGGCCAACCTGCGAGCGGCCACTGTGGAACTTCCATCCCAGGCGCCTCGGGTCTACAACATTGGTCTTGGTCGCGCCACTTCGCTCAAGGACCTTGCCGCTCAACTCCAGAAGCTGGTCAGCAGACGGCTCCCGATGACTCAGCCCTCGAGTTGCGTCCATGGGCCGCCCCGGCCAGGGGACGTCCGGCATTCTCGGGCGGACGTCTCGCTCGCGCGCCGGTGGCTGGGTCTTGAACCAGGGGACATCCTCCCAGCCGAGCTTGAACGGACGGTGGATTATTTCGCCAACCACATCGCCAAGGATCAAGGGACTCCGCGGAAATGACCTTCGACCCGGCAAAACCATCCCCACCCCCTGCGCCTCCGCTCCCTTCGGGAGGGCGGGAGCATTCCGGAGGAGGGCGGAATCGCCGTCGAACCCGAGGGGAGGGAAGCGACTCGGATGCTTTGGCCATCCTCGACCGATGCAGTGGATGGCTGATCTACTTTCTCATCATTTTCACCCCCTGGGCGTTCGGGACGACTCAGGTTTGGTCCGTGTGGGTCGCGAATATAGCCTGTTATTCGCTTGGTTTGTTGGTTTTGGCGAAGCGCTGGCGGAGACGCGTTTCGAAGGGAATCGGTCTTCAACCGCGAGATACGGACCCTTGGGCCAGATGCTTTTTGGTATGTGTGTGGGCGTTTCTCGGTGTGGTATTGATGAGCATTCTGAATGCCAGGGCAGATTTTGATGCAAAGTCCAAAACGTTGCAGTACTTCGATGAGCAAGTCCGGTGGCTTCCCACCAGCTACCATCGCTCAAGCACCTTGTGGTTTTTTGCTCAATACCTTGGATTGGCACTTGGGTTCATCGCGGTTTTGGATTGGCTGAGGGACGATCCGAGGGCGGAAAACACCGGTTCGACTGGCAGCGGATACGCGTCACCTGTGCCTGGCGGGATGGATCAGCGCATTCCCCCACGGATACGTCGTCTGCTCTGGTTGCTCTGCCTGAACAGTGGTTTGCTGGCTTCCGTGGGATTTCTGCAACGCGCCGACAATACCAGCGACCTGCTCTGGATCCTGAAGTCCCGTAGTGGAAAATCACCGGACTCCGTCTTTGGACCGTGGTCGTACCGTTCGAATGCGGCGCAATATTTCAACATCGTCTGGCCGGTCTGTCTTGGACTCTGGCTGTGGGTCCAGGAATTGGCGTACCGATCGGCGGATTTACGCAAAGCCAGATTCGATGGTCCGCAGCTCCTTCTCGTTCCCGTTTTCGTGCTGATAGCCTCCGCTCCGGTGGTTTCGGGGAGTCGTGGCTCGGCGTTGATCGGCGGGTTCGCGTTTTGCGTGGCTGTTTTGCTGGTGCTGCTTGGGTCCCAGTCGGAGATCCGGCGGAAGCTCCGAACCGGGGCGGCACTCCTGTTGTTCCTGGGCGCCTTCGTTGCGGCAGCGGTGGGTGGGGCGGCGCTGATCGAGCGCTTGGGCCGGAAGGTGATTTCCGTGCCCCTGGATGGAGCACCTTCAGGCGGGGATGCCTTTAGCTTGGTTGCCAGGATCCACGTTCCAGCCAAGCCGCTGCCTCGGTACTCCACGGTGGTGAATATGGCGCCTTCCTCCGGTGACTGGTATCCCGCCCCAGGGTTTCTGCTCGCAGGCCTCGATCCGAATGGGGCGCTCGTCCTGATGGCGCACGATGCCGCATCCCCTCGCGCCGATGTCGCCCACTTCCCGGGCTTCCTGGAGCGATTCTCAGGGCGCAAGGTCGACCTGGCCATTATCCGGGGAGAACGACTGCGTGTGCTGGCCGATGGGGTTGAACTCGCGCCGTCAGACCCAAAGTCGGTGGCAGCGATCCTTAAATGCCGCCTGCAGAATCGCTTTCTGGAAGTGACTCATCCCTTGTTGGAGGAAGCGGTGTGGGTCGGTGCTGAGATCCCTCTGGCCGAAGTGCAAGGGCTTGCCAGTGCACCCTTGGGCAAGGCCTTGGAACGATGGCGAGACCAGTTGGTTCGGCGGGCGATCGCCCGCCAAATCGACCCGCTTCCGGGAAGTCTTGGAGTGGCGGTCGAGGAGCAGCAGTCGGGGGGCTTTCGACTTCAGCGTGTCTCGAAGACTGGCCCGTTGGGCATGCGTTGGAGCCTTGGTGAACCGCTTCCGTACCGTGTCGATCGAGTCAGAGTGCGTGCCGCCTTGCGTGAATTGAGCGGAAAGGACTGGCTGCTTGGTTTCTCCGCGGATCCGGGGCCGCAGCGCGCGGAAGTCTTCGGCGCAGACGTTCAGGAATCCGCTGTCCTGGCCTTGCCCGTGGCCCCGGGCAGCCTGCCCAAGGCGATTGATGTGGTGGCCCTGGCTGGTGATGGAAGCGAACGGGCTGAGGTAGACGAGGCTGATGGCCTTACCTTCCAGGAGCTGTCGTTGCAGCCCGACGGGGGTCTGTTCCATTGGAAGGACGAGCCTCCCCCACTCTTCATTCGAGGACCTGATTCGTCTGGGCGTGCCGAGATCTACGCCAATGCGCGGCGCATGGCCCAAGACTATCCCCTGTGGGGAATCGGGTTCGGGGCTTTTCAGACCATTTACGAACTCTACCGGAAGCCGCATGAACTGCCGGCGGCCTATGTGCACGACGACTGGCTGGAGACCCGAGTCTGTGGTGGGTGGATCTCGTTTGGACTGGTGGTCATCGCGACAGGGTCCCTGGTTTTTCGGGTGGCGGCTTGCCGTGCAACAGCCGTGCCTCGTTCCACGCTTTGGCTGATCAGCCTCGGAATGGTGACGGTGCTCGTCAACGCGGCCATAGATCTGCCATTTCGAGTCTACTCCGTACAATGGTTGGCAGCGGTTCTTGTTGCTGTGCTGTTTAGACTGAGCACGGGCGAGGTCCGCATTCCGCGCCGCCTCGGAAACACCAAACCGATTGCCTGAAGCAGTTCCTTTGGGCTGTCTTCTGGCGAATAACCGGGCTGCTCGTTGGAGAAAAAGTCATTTCATGCGTAAAACGATCGGCACATTGGTTTCCCGATGGTTGGCTTGGAAGGCTCGTCGTGCCAGGGAATCAAAGTACAACCGCCTCGCGAAGGAGGGATTGAATCCGTTCTCGTCGCTTCGCGGGGCCGCGCCGGGGGGCGTGAATCTGGACGTGGCAAGGAGCCGACTTGGCGGAGGACACATTCGGGTGCCCAATGTCTCTGGCTTCTACCACGGAATCCTGCGCGAGTACTTTGATCAGTATGGTCTGGGTGCACGCTGCCTGCTGATCTCCGAAACGAAGGCGGTCGCCGAGGTTTTTGGTAGCTTGTTTCCAGGCACCGATTTCGTCAGCACGGACTTCTACCTGGATCTCCAGCCGGACCCTAAGTGCCACGTGGTCTGGGACCTTTGTTCTGATCGCCCGCCGGAAAGTCTGTCCGGCTTTCAATCCATCGTCTGTCAGGCCACGCTGGAGCACGTCCTCGATCCCGTTCAGGTGCTTCGGAATTTCGCTTCGATCCTTTCCGGGCAGGGTTATCTCTTTGTGCAGACGCACACCCCGGCGTACGTCTATCACCCATACCCACGGGATTATCTCCGGTACCAGCCCGATTGGTTTCAGGACGTTGAAAAAGTAGTGCGGACACTCAAGTTGGTTGAGTTGTTGTGTGTTGATGGCCACGCCTTCGCGGTCTACCAGCGCGAGGGGGAAAAGCCATGAGAACTCGAACGGCAGAGGCGCCGGCCTTTGTGGGAGAACCCGATCGAGCGTGATCCGACAGATCACATCGACCCTCGCTGCCAACCTCTGGACGGCGCTGATCAGCGTCCTTTTCGTGCCGATCTATGTGAAGCGCCTTGGGGTGGAAGCTTATGGGATCGTCGGTGTATTCGTCACGATCCAGAATCTTTCGCGCCTTTTCGATCTTGGCATACCGGTGCTGGTCAACCGGGAGCTGGCACGAATGTCGACGCTGACGGGGCCGTCCCAGGCCAAAGGCTTTGTTCGCTGGCTGGAGTTGATCTATTGGGGGCTGGCCATCCTGGTTGGATTTGTGTTGCTTTGCCTGATCCCGTTCATGGCCAAGGGCTGGCTCCGGCCCGTGACATTGAATCCAGAGAGTCTGCGCCTAAGTTTGCAACTGATCGCTGTAGTGACCGTTTTCCAATGGCCAACCAGCCTGTACACAGGAGGTTTGCTGGGGCTTCAGAAACAGAGTTCACTGGCCGCCGTCCAGAGTGTGGTGGCGACCGTTCGTGCCGTTGGGGCCTGGGCACTGTTGGAATACCGCCCGACTCTGGAGGTGTTCTTTCTCTGGCAGTTGGGAATCACCGTGGTTTCAACGGCATTGTTTCGGCGGATGCTGAAGACGGCGCTTCCCTCGGGTGATCCGGCCAGTGTGTCCTGGGGAGCGGTGGTCGGAAAACTTCGTCTGGCGTTGTCCCTGAGCGGCATCGGGATCCTGTCGATCCCGCTGCTGCAGATGGACAAGGTCTTGCTGAGCCGGCTGCTTACACTGGAGAACTACGGCAGGTACATGCTGGTGTGTACCATTACGACCAGCCTCTACATGGTCATCAATGCTGTCTACAATACCGTGTTTCCCAGATTGACGCGGGCTGCGGCCTTGGTGAGCACGGACCTTCTCGAGAGCGAATATTTGCGGGGCACTCGGCTGATGGCGTCGCTCTTGTTTCCCGTCCTCGTCTTTCTCGTCCTCTTCCCGGCGGAGGTTCTGACCGCATGGACTGGCTCGGGTGTTCTCGATGGGTCGACGGCACTCGTGCTTTCCCTTCTGGCTGTCGGCACGGCCCTGCACGGGTTGGCCCACCTGCCCGGGGCCTTGCAGTTCGCCTGCGGAGAGACGCGTCTCAGTCTCCTGGTGAACCTGTTCTCGCTGTTCCTGTGTGCGCCGCTCATATGGCTTCTGACCCGCAGTTTCGGAATTCTGGGTGGTGGAATGTATTCCGTTGCGCTGAACCTGGGTATGTTGGTTGTCCATGTCGGGTTGATGCACCGGCGGCTTCTTCCCGCGGCGCGTATCGCCTGGCTGAAGGCCAACCTTGGACTGCTTCTGGTCGTCGTCGCGGGACCCCTGGCAGCCCGATGGTTGGTGCCTCCGCCAGCGGGAAGATTGAGTTCGCTAGCCGTGCTTGCGCTTGTTTTCCTGATAGCTGCTGTTGCCTCCGCTTCAGCCACCGGAGAGTTCCGAAAAATGATTCTGCGACGCATGGGCTGGGGAACGCCGGCTAGTACCGGCTGATCACGCATGGACGAATCCCGGCCCATTCTCTCCATTGTCATTCCGACACGAAACCGAGCGGAATACGCCGTGCATGCCGCTGCCACGGCGCTGTGCCTTCCCGGACGTGACATTGAGGTTCTGCTGCACGACAACGGGGACGACGATGCTCTGGAGCGCTGGGCGTCGGGTTGCACCGATCGACGACTGCGCCACATCAGGAATCGCGCGCATCTGTCGATGCGCGGTAACTACGAGGCTGCGATCAACGAGAGTCGAGGGGACTATGTCTCCGTGATTGGGGATGACGATGGGGTTCTCCCTCAGCTCGAGGATGCGGCGCGATGGGCCAAGGCCCGGGGAGTTGATATTCTTCTACCCTCGGATCCCTGTCACTATGTGTGGCCCGACCTCAGGATGCGGCGCCGGGGGGGCATGGGAGCCGGCCAGCTCAAGGTGGGTTTCTTTTCGGGGGAATATCGGGTCGAGTCTGCGGATGACCAGCTGGCTAAAGCCTTGGATTCCGGCTTCCAGAAGTTCCATCACCTGCCACGACTCTATTATGGGCTGGCATCGCGGAGCGCGCTGAATCGGGTGCGCGCCAAAACTGGGTTCTATGTTCCCAGCTTGAGCCCCGATATGGCCTGTGCGGTGGCTCTGGCGCTTCTGGGGGAACCCATCCATTACATCGACTTCCCCCTCTTCCTGCCGGGCAGTTCCGGCCGAAGCAATGCCGGGCAAAGCGGGATGGGACGGCATATTGGGTTCCTGGAAAACCAAAAACACCTTTCCGCGGACGAGTTGGCGGGATGGTTGCCCCAGGTGCCTCGATTCTATTCAGTCCAGACAATCTGGGCCCAGGCGGGACTGGAAACTCTGTCCGCCTGCGGCAAGGGTGACCTGGGCGTGGGCTTCAATGTGGCGGATTTCTACGCCGAATGCCTCTTTGTTCACTGGCGGTATTCAGATAGGATTCTTCGAGCGTTTCCCTCGGCCGCGAGGCTGGGTCGGAGGAGCTTCATCCACGCCGCCTGCAAACTGCTGCTGCGTTACATGGGGTGGTGGTTCCTGCGCGCGAAGTGCTTTTTGTTGCGTTTCATGCCTCGACGCCGCGGCGAGGCTGCCGAGATACACGACGGGCTTGAAAACATCAAAGCAGCCACAGCCACGCTCCAGGAACGGATCCGCCTGCGAATGGTCCCGTTTCCTCTGAAAACTGACTGACCTTCTGGGCCGTTCCAATGCGGCACTTTCATCTTCTTTCGCGGCGAGATTCATCTCCGTTCAACCACCTACTGCACCATCCATGGGAAGCGACAATCCACCTTCGGCACAGTCAATACTTGCACCGAATTCCAAAGTCCTGATAACGGGTGGCACGGGCAGTTTCGGTAATGCCGTACTTCGGCGCCTGGCCCAGGCGGATGTGGGAGAGATAAGGATTTTCTCGCGCGATGAGAAGAAGCAGGACGACATGCGTCGTCACTATCGGAACCCAAAGCTTCGGTTCTACATTGGCGATGTTCGCGATCTGGACTCGGTCCGGGCGGCCATGGCTGGGGTGGACTACGTCTTCCATGCCGCGGCGCTTAAGCAGGTTCCTTCCTGTGAGTTCTATCCCGTAGAGGCAATCCGCACGAATGCGCTTGGTGCGGATAATGTTCTGGAGGCGGCGAGTTGCTCCGGAGTTTCGCGGGTGGTGGTGCTGAGCACGGACAAGGCCGCCTATCCGATCAATGCCATGGGGATATCGAAGGCCATGATGGAGAAGATCATGGTTGCTCGATCGCGTGGCGCCGCTGAGCGTGGGGTCACCTTCTGCGGCACTCGTTACGGGAATGTGATGGCTTCACGCGGTTCGGTCATCCCCTTGTTTCTTGAGCAAATCGATTCCGGCCAGCCCTTGACTCTCACCGATCCGATGATGACACGCTTCATGATGACGTTGGATGATGCTGTGGATCTGGTGCTCTATGCGTTCAACCACGGCAAGCCGGGGGACATGTTTGTGCAGAAGGCGCCAGCATCGACAATCGGCACACTGGCTGAGAGCATGCTTGGGCTTCTGGAGGCATCGAATCCCATTCGTGTCATAGGCACCCGACACGGCGAGAAACTGTACGAGACCCTGCTCACACGTGAAGAGGTGGCCAAGGCCGAGGATCTTGGCGACTATTTTCGCGTTCCTGCGGACAAGCGCGACCTCAATTATGAGATATTCTTCTCAGAGGGTAGCGCTGAACTCAGTCGTGGGGAGGATTATCATTCCCACAATACGCGGAGACTGGAGGTGCCGGCGATGACGGAGATGCTGCTCCGACTTCCGGAGATCCGAGAAGCCATGATTCGCCGCGGGCTTCGCGCGAAGGTGGAAGAACATGGGACCAAAGGAGGAAATCAGTGAGAATTCTTGTGCTTGGTGGTGCTGGAATGCTTGGCCATAAGCTCCTTCAGGGATGGAGCAAGGAGGAGGAGCTTTGGACCACGTTGCGGCGTGGTCGGGCGGATTATCCCGGGTTCGGGTCGATCGCTTCGGGTCGTCTGGTGGAAGGCATCGATGTCACCAACGGCGAGGCATTGCTCTCGGTGTTCCGGAAGGCCAGGCCCGAGGCGGTCGTCAACTGTGTGGGTGTGATCAAGCAGAAGGAGGAGGCCAAACATGCCCTCACCAGCATCGGCATCAATTCACTTTTCCCCCATCGGCTGGCTGAGATTTGCGCGCTTGCTGGCGCCCGCCTTGTCCATATAAGCACGGACTGTGTCTTTTCTGGGAACAGAGGAAAGTACAAGGAGACGGATCTGTCCGACGCCGAAGACCTTTACGGGCGAACCAAATTTCTTGGAGAGTTGCACGATCAGCACTGTGTGACCTTGCGGACGTCAATCATCGGGCGTGAACTCGGGACTCGGTCCGGGCTTATCGAGTGGTTTCTTTCCCAGGAGGGACAGCAGATCCGAGGATACCGCAGGGCGATTTATACGGGATTCACAACCCTGGAACTTTCGCGCATCATTCTTGATGTTCTGCGGCGTCGAACAGACATTTCAGGACTTTGGCAGGTGTCCTCTGATCCAATCACGAAGTTTGATCTGCTGATGTCGGCGCGCCAGCCGCTGGGGTGGAATGGAGAGATTGTCCCCTTCGACGATTTCCACTGCGATCGGAGTTTGGATTCCACACGTTTTCGGGAGGCAACGGGATACCGTCCTCCGTCCTGGGATGCCATGTTGGCTGAAATGGCTGCGGATGTGATCTGACGTCTGACTGTGATGCCGGCTTGGATCAGGCAATACAGTCGGGGTTTGCGCGGGCTCCGGTTGCTGTTGGGTCCCACCTTCCTGCTTGGATGCTGTGCTTGTCCCTCCCCGCGTTGCGTTGATTTGGCAGGGGAACGCTCCTTTTGGCGCGTCCATGGTCCGGCATAGAAGTTCAAGGGCTCGCGCGTCCGTTGCTTTATTATGAAAATCCTTACTGTTTTTGGAACCCGACCGGAGATCATCCGGCTTAGTTTGATTCTGAAACTGTTGCGCGAGCATTGCCATGCAGTTCTGGTTCATACCGGGCAGAATTTTGACGCGAACCTCAGTGATATTTTCCTGCAGGAGCTGGCCATTCCAGTGATTGACCATCATTTGGGTGTTCGGGCTGCTTCATTTGGGGCGCAGGCTGGGGCTATCCTTTCCGGGGTGGATGAAGTGCTTGAGCGCGAGCGCCCGGACAGGCTCTTAATTCTGGGGGATACCAACTCGGGGTTGGCAGCCATTGCTGCGGCCCGTAGACGCATACCCGTCTATCATCTGGAAGCGGGAAATCGCTGTTATGATGACAGGGTTCCTGAAGAGCTCAATCGACGCATCATCGATCACAGCAGTGACGTTCTGATGCCCTATACGGATCGCAGTGCGGCGAACTTGGTGCGTGAAGGCATTGGCAGGGAGCGAATCTTCGTGATCGGGAATCCCATCCATGAAGTACTCCTTGCCTGTGAGCCGCGTATTGAGGCGAGTGATGTGGTGTCGCGGCTTGGTTTACAACCGAAGGGTTATTTCCTGGTGACCCTGCATCGTTCCGAGAATGTCGACCCGCCCGATCGTTTGCGCGCCTTGATTTCTGCACTGGTGGCCCTGGGACGGACCCACAAGGTGCCGGTGGTGGTGAGTGTGCACCCGCGCACCGAAGATCGTATTCGCAGACTCGGAGAGGGCATTGACCTGTCGGGTTTGGCACTGCATAAGCCTTTTGGGCTCTTCGATTTTGTGAAGCTTGAGAAGCAGGCGCTAGGGATCGTCACGGATAGCGGCACCGTTCAGGAGGAGGCCTGCATTCTCGGGGTGCCGAATGTCACGATGCGTGATGTCACGGAAAGGCCCGAGACAATGGAGTGCGGCAGTGGATTTTTATCGGGTGCTTTTGAGAGCCATCTCCTTACGGGGATGGCTCTGGCCATGCGGGGTGGACAACTCTGGGCGCCGCCGGTGGAATACCAGAGGGAGAATGTGGCGGCGACCGTGGCTAAGATCGTCCTTGGTTATGCCCACGGATTGCACAGAAGGTAGGAGCATGCGGCGTCCATTCCTGGGAATTTGGGTTTGGGGCGCACCGGGGAGGGAGTGAACCGGTGCTCGTGCCGGGAGGATCGGTTCAGAGGAGTCGGACGACGGCGTTGGCGGTGATCCACCATGAACACTGGAAGCATCACGAATAGTTCCGCGTTGGAGGGGGGCGCTCGTCGTATTGCGCAGAAGAACCCTGGGATCCGCGGGGTGGGCACCCGTTTGCCTACGTGGTGGATTCCCAACCTTTTAACAATCCTGTTCCTGTTGTCGGTCATCATGCCGGCTCCCGCCAAGCTGATTGGGTTGAAGCTGCCGTGGGGTCTGTTGGTGCTCTGGCTGATGGCGAGGACGAGTGTTCGATCCTCCAGCGGATCGGCAAGCCGTGGTGTTCGTGGAGCAGGGGCTGGGGCTGTATTCCTCATTGTCCTATGGATGGCGGTGGTTGGGATCAATGCGATCTCCGGGCGAGGCGGCAGCGGCAGGATTCACATGATTGTGGCCATCTCCATGGTGATGGCGGCGGTGATGGGAGCTTATTCCGGACGTTGGGGCCGGCAGCCGTTTGTGGAGATCATCACTGCCATGACCTTGGTTCTGGGTGTCCAGGCCGCCGTGTCCCTACCGACCCTGCTTCTCGAGGGGGGTATCGCCCGTGATTTGATGGAGATCAACGCGGAGAATCCCACTGGGGCTGGTGCAGAATTTGGATCTGAAGATTTCAAGAGCTATATGTTGCGCGGCGTCGGCGACTTCAATCTCTACTCGGCATTGAGCATTCTTCTGCCCTTGATGATCGGCAATGCCCGACATCACCGAGGGACGATGGCTGCTCTGCTTTGGTGCGGGGTGGCCGCGATTACGGTCAGCATCGGATTGTCCACGTTCACCGCGGCGTTTGGCATGGTTGTGGTGGGGGTTGTGGCGACATTGGTCCTCGCGCAGCTCAACGGAAAGGTGACCGGGGTGATCACGGCTGTTGGAGGGGGAGGCTTTCTGGTGGTTCTGTGGTTGATCTTGAGTGATAGCCTTCAGGACGTGTCGCAGTTCCAGTTTGTGGTGGATAAATTGTTTCGTCTGGTTGAAGGGGTTTCACAGGCAGGCATGGTTGACGGGGACGAGACCATGCGCGGCTATCTCGCAACCATTTCACTTAACACCGTTATGGAGGCTCCCCTGTTTGGAGTTGGGCCCACGACAATGTCCCAGACTGGGGGGCTTTATCGTTATGTTGGAGGGCATTGTTCCTGGTTGGATCAGCTGGCGGAGTACGGTGTCATCGGCTTCGGTCCCTTTCTTGCGTTTGTGCTTATTGGCACGGTGAAGGCGACTCGGACGTTTGTTTCTGACCGATCTGCAGGGAATGCTGGGCAGGTTGTGTTTTTTCTCTGCGTGTGGCTTTTTGGTTTCGCCAATCCGCTGGTGTTCATTGAGAGCGCCTCGATCCCAGTGGTTCTTGCGATTTGCGCGATCTGGACTTCCCCCTCGTGGCCGTCGTCCAGGGTTAGGCCGGCTGCATTGGTTTCTGGTGCTGTTGGCAAGGTCGGAAGAGTCGCCGCGGTTGATTCCGAATCAGGATTGGTAATCCCAAGCGAAGACATGAGGTTAGGGCCCTTGGCATGAGCCTGATTTTCGTGATCCACCAGAGTTCCGGGATCGGAGGCGCCACCCAGACCTTGGTGAACCTGGTTGCTGGTCTTCGGGATCGCGGGGTTGGAGCAACAGTTGCGTGCCCACAGGGACCGGCGCAGTCGGCGCTTAGAGCCGTTGGGGCGCATGTCTTCACGCCGGATCGACCGATCAGACAGTTCAGCCATCTTTCAGGGTACGAGAAATCTTCGTTTAGCCCTAGATTCTGGGCTGACGTCGTTTTTCAGCATCGGGATCTTCAATACTGGCAACAAGTTATCTTGGCGCACAAACCGGATGTTGTTCACTTGAACGCCATCACGCTAGCGCCTCTGGCCCTGGCCGCGAAGCGGGCTGGGAGCAAAGTCAGCATGATGATTCAGGAGACGGGTGTCCGAGGCATGGTGGGCTTTCGGACCGCGTGGCTCCGTTGGATTGTTTCCCATCGTGTTGACTTGGTTGCCTTCATTTCGCGATACGACCGAGAATGGTATGCGCCCAGCACGCCTGCAGTCGAAGTGGTGCCGAATTGGGTGGACGAGAGAGCATTTGGGGATCCGGTCTCGCGAGAGGAGGCTCGAAGTCAGTTGGGCATTCGGTTGGGTGCTCGGGTCATACTGTTCGTGGGTGGGGTAGCTGAGCTCAAGGGCACCGTGGTTCTGCTGGAGGCGATGCGGAAGTTGCAGGAGCTTGAGGGAGTCGAACTGATCATGGCGGGTCCGAGGCGAATGGTTGACCCGAGGCGATTGCGTTTCTTCCAGCGCACCTTGCGATCGTGCCGGCGGATAGCCGGATTGGATTATGACAGCAGGGTCGCCGTGCTCCTATCCGATGGGCGCTTGAGGCGACGGATTCGTTATGTGGGCGAAGTGGACAACATGGCGCGACTGTATTGCGCTGCGGATGTTGTGGTTTTTCCCGCGACGAAGCCTCATCAGGCGCGGCCTGCGATTGAGGCCGGTGTAGCGGGTGTGCCGGTGATCGCTTCAGAGTTCCCTAATTATGGAGAATTCTTGCGGCAGGGTGATAACGCGGTGCTTGTGCCTCCAGGGAATAGTGAGGCACTTGCGGATGCGATTAAGAAGATCCTCTGCAACGAGGAGTTGGGTAAACGTTTAGCCCGCGCGAATGCTGCTCACGTGGCTTCGGTGCACGATCGAAAGCTGAACTGCGACCGGATGGTGGACGGGATCCTTTCCCTGGTACGGTCCGGTCGGAGAGACTTGCCTGGGGATGATTGCACACTTCGACATGAACTCTGAGGAACATCATCCGCGAGTTCTCATCGTTAATCGTTCGGCAATTGGCGATCGGGATCCGTCCGGGATCTCGCTGGGTCGATGGTTTGGGGCATGGCCAAAGGCTCGTCTTGCGCAGATCTATTCCAGTCGATTTGTGGGCAGCCAGGCGTTCTGCCCCACGAATTATGAATTCGGGTACAGGGATCGCCGATTCGGCGGTGCCTTTGCGCGTGCGAAAGGATCGTCTTGGAGTGGGTCGTTTCTGGACGGTTCCGCCGGGCAGGCCTCTTCGAAGGGTGGGGCGGGAACGGCTGTCAGGAAATTGAAGGCGCAGGCTGTGTCGTGGGTTGTCGCAAACGGTTTGTGGGAACTGGCGTTCCCTGCGTTTATTTCCCCGGGACTCCTGGAATGGTGCAAGACTTTCAATCCGGACATCATCTATTCAACTTGCACCGACATTTCCTATATTTCCCTGACTTTGCAGTTGAAACGATTGCTCCAAGTGCCGCTCTGTCTTCAGGTTGATGATGATTGGATGGGATGTCGGTATCGACGCGGGGTTGGCAGGTTAACAGCGCGGCCGGTTCTTGAGCGTAAAGTGCAGAGTCTGCTGGCGGGGGCGGATCTGCGAATCAGCAATGGTCCCTTGATGACCAGGGTTTTTCTGGAGCGCTATGCTGTGCATTTTGAGCCTGTCTATCTGGCGGACGACATCCGGCGTTTCGACGAGGTTGGTGGGGGTGGTGTTGGCAGTCCGGAACGGCCGGTGATTGTTTATTGCGGTTCGCTAATCCTGGGCCGCTGGCAGGGCATCCTGGACTTGGACGATGCCTTGGGAACTTTGGGCGAGTGGGGGGAGCATGTGACAATTCACGTCCACACCCATCACGTTCCAATGGAGGCTGCGGATGCCTTCAAATGCCGGCCGCGAATTCGCGTTTTGCCTGGGCCGTCCGATGCGGAGGTTCCGGGGATTTTATGCCGGGCTGATCTTCTCATCCTGCCGGAGAGTTTCCTGAGTTCGGTTCGTGATTACATTCATCTTTCGATCTCGAGCAAGGCACACCTGTATATGATGAGTGGCAGGCCATCGCTCGTTTACGGGCCCGCCGGGGTGGGGGTGGTGGAGTACGCTCGATCGGAACGGTGGGCCAAGGTTGTGGACCGGCCGGATCGAGAGGCCCTGGCATCAGCTGTGCGGAATCTCTTGAAGGATCCTATGGAGGCCCAGGCACAAGTGACGCAGGCGCGTGGGGTTGCTCTTCGCAATCACCAGATCCAGCAGGTTCGCGAAAGTTTCCGGTCCATGTTGGTTGGGTTATGGAAGCGTTGACCACCAGTGCAAGCACGGGCTGGATCCCGCAAGGAGGTAATGCAAACAAAGCCTAATCTCTATCTCTTCCCCGAGTTGCCTGGCAAAAAGTCCGGTTACCAAATTGCGGTTGCCGAGGACTTTCAGAGATTAAATCCAAGCCGCGAGGATTTTGTAGTCTTTGTGACCAGCGATGTTAGAGGCGTTCTGCGCTCAGGGAACACGGTCCAAATTGGTCGCAACATTCCCGCTCTGCGGGCCTGGAGTCTACTTAGTGTCGGGCATCCGTCTTTCTTTTCGGGCCGTTTCTTGATGAGGATCCTGCGACACCAGTTTGGGACTTTGGATTTTGGCACGGTTTTCCTCGGGGACATCAACTTTGCGCAACTGGCGGATCAGTTCGATGCTGAGTGCATACGCATCCGCTTGCATAATCTGTATGTCCGGATGTTTTGCAACATGCGGTCCGCGTGTTTGGGCCCGCGTTATCTGCGCATGTACTACGATGCCGTTGTCGGTGCGCGACTCGAACGTGGCCTGTTTCGACTTGCGGAGCGGGATCGGCGTGTTGAGTTTCTGTTTATCTCGAAGGAGGAGGAGGCCTACGCCCATGAGCATCATGGGGTTGAGCGCCGGGATGCCTGGCTGATGAGCCCTCCGACCCTTGCTCCGGGTGTGGCCGTGGGTTCCGATCGATGGGATGGGCGGTTGGTTTGGGTGGGTGGTCTGAGTTCCCATAAACTGGCTGGAATGCGATACTTCATTCGCCGGGTTTATCTGCCGCTTCGGCGGAAGCGCCAGGAGGTTTCCCTCACCATCATTGGAGCGGGGGGCGGATGTTTTCATGATCCGACGGTCGGGATCGAGGCCCTGGGCTTTGTGCCGCATTTGGACTACAAGGGGTTCGCTGGAGCCCTATTTGTCAACCCCGATATAGTTGGGGGCGGGGTGAAGTTGAAGATGCGCGAGTTTTACTCGCATGGAGTGAACTGCATCAGTACTATACTGGGGATCGAAGGCTTTAGCTCTCTTCTCGGCTGGCGCGGACTGATCGTCCGCCCGATCGAGCAATGGCTTTCGTATCTCCTCGCGGCAGAAGTGCTTCGTTGAAGCAGACCTCGGCAAAATCGTATTGGATGACCTTATGAGCAGTGCATATCGGATATGCAGCAGCTGCGTTATGGACACGTCGGATTCGCGAATCGTCTTCAACGAGGAAGGCGTTTGTGATCACTGCGTTGGGTTTCAGAAGAATGTTGTTCCAACATGGCGAACGGATGAGAGCGGACGTGCGGAGGCGGAGAAGATCATTGGCGCGATACGTGCTGCGGGTAAGGGGAAGGACTTTTCATGCATTCTGGGATTGAGCGGTGGTGTGGACAGTTCGTATCTGTGTCACCTGGCCGTCAAGGAATTCGGGTTGCGCCCTTTGGTCTTTCATGTGGACGGCGGATGGAATTCTGAACTGGCGGTTCACAATATCCAGGTGATGGTTGAGAAGCTGGGGCTTGATCTTTTCACCGAGGTTATCGACTGGGATGACATGAAGGCGCTCCAGTTGGCGTTTTTCAAGTCAGGAGTGCCGCACATCGACATCCCGCAGGATCATGCATTTATAGCCACCCTGTACAGGTATGCCGAGCGGTATGGGATCCGCTACATCCTGAATGGTGGTAATTTATCTACGGAGTGCGTCCGAAACCCCATGGAGTTCCTCTATTATGGAACCGACATGGTTCAGATTCGGGATATTTTGAGGCGTTTTGGCAATGTGAGACTAAAGTCGTACCCGTTTAGTCCCATTCTGCGGCACAAGTTATATCTTCGGTACATCCGTGGTGTCCGTGTGGTTCGATTGTTGGACTACAGACCTTATGTGAAGCAGGAGGCGGTTCAATTGCTTGAGCGGGAGTACGGGTGGAAGCCTTACCCTCAGAAGCATTTTGAATCCCGATTCACGCGCTTCTATGAGGGCTATTGGCTGCGCGAGAGGTTTGGTTTCGATACGCGGCGTGTTCAATACTCCAGCCTTATTTTGACGGGCCAGATGACCCGGAAGGAGGCCTTGGAGAAGCTGGCGGTTCCGCCCTTCGACCAGGAGACCGCTGACGCGGACTTCGATTACGTGGCATCGAAGCTGGGAATCAGCACGGAAGAGTTGCGGGGTTACTTTCGGCTTCCTAAGAAGTTCTATTGGGACTACCGCAACCAGCAGGGTTTGTTCAATCTTGGAGCCCGGGTGCTTAAAGCGCTTGGGATCGAGAAGTCCATCAAGCGATGATCTCTATCGTGGATTATGGTTTGGGGAATATTCAGGCGTTCTTCAACATTTACACCCGCCTGAACATCCCGGTTCGCGTGGTCCGTACCGCTGCGGAGTTGGCGGGTGCGTCCCGTCTCATTCTGCCTGGGGTTGGCGCCTTCGATTGGGCGATGCGCCGGCTTGAGGAGCGTGGGTTGCGAGGAGTTCTGGAGGAGAAGGTTGCGCAAGAGAAGGTTCCGATATTGGGTGTCTGCGTCGGGCTTCAGGTGATGGCGAGACGAAGTGAGGAGGGGACTCTTGATGGTTTTGGCTGGCTGGAAGGTGATGTTCGTTTGTTCAAACCCGTCGAGGCGGGTGGGGTGGTCCAGTTGCCGCACATGGGTTGGAACGACGTGACCCCTGTGGGTTCGCATCCCCTGTTCAAGGGGTTGTCGCCGGCGCGGTTCTATTTTCTCCATTCCTACTACTTCAAGCCGGCGGAAGGAGATGATGTTTTGGCGAGTGCCGACTACCACGGAGGCTTTGCGTGCGCGGTGGCGAGAGGGCACATCATGGGGGTTCAGTTCCACCCGGAGAAGAGCCACGGCTGGGGGACGGAACTTCTTCGGAATTTTGCCCACATTTAGCATGTTGCGTGCCCGTATTATCCCGGTGCTGCTTGTCCATAAGGGTGGGCTCGTCAAGACCGTGCGTTTTGAGCAGCCAAAATATGTCGGGGATCCCATTAACGCGGTGCGGATCTTCAACGAGAAGGAAGTCGATGAACTCATGGTGGCGGATATCGATGCCACTTCTTTTGGCAGGGAGCCCGATTATACTCTCATCGCTCGGCTGGCCGCGGAGTGTCGAATGCCGCTTTGTTACTCTGGCGGGGTGAGGACCATTGAGCAGTTCGAGAGAATTGTGACCCTGGGAGTGGAAAAGGTGGCCGTCGGCAGCGCGGCTGTTTCCTCTCCAGAGTTCATTTCCCAGGCGGCGTCTCGCGTCGGTCGTCAGAGTGTTGTGGTGGTGATGGACTGTCGGCGCGTCCCTGGATCCTCTCGCTACGAACTCTTGACCCATAACGCAAAGCGATCCACGGGCCGGTGCCCGTTCCAGTTCGCGCGAGATATGCAGTCCCTGGGTTGCGGTGAGATCATCGTCAATTCCGTCGATCAGGATGGAACGATGACGGGGTATGATCTGGATCTGGCGGTTGGGGTTCGGTCTGCAGTCCAAGTACCCATCACCCTGTTGGGCGGGGCTGGCTCGCTCTCCGACATGGAGGCGTTGATTCGACGGTTAGGGGTGGTTGGAGCGGCTGCGGGCAGTTTGTTTGTGTTCAAAGGCAGATTCCGGGCCGTTCTGATCACCTATCCCAGCCGGGCCGAGCGGGATCAGCTCGCGCGGTCGAGCTAAAGGATTTGATCCCGGGAGAGATGGATTCTGCCGGTGGAAGTTTGTGATCCGGATTTTACTCGAGGGAGAATCATGAACCGGTTGGGCTTTGTTCGCCGAGGCGCTTGGGATGAATGGGATGTTGGTGGAGCCCTGCTTGGCAAGCTGGTCTCAGGAGGCTGAGAAGCAGCCGGACGGAGTCAGGCGAGTGAGCCGTAGGAACTTTTGCGATGGATGCATTCAGCCCATCGTGGGCATCCGCTCCGGATGACGGCGGGAGGATCCTGTGGCGGGGCGGACGGGATCAACTTTGAGGCGCGTGTGGGGCGAGGCTGAAAAGGAATTGTCGATCTCGAAGGGTTTCCTGGGAGGGTTTACTTACGAGCCTGGCGGACTGGGTAGCGAGATATGAGGCAAATTTTGCAGAATCTGGGTTCCGGCGAGACCGTACTTGGTGAGATTCCGAGGCCGGGACCGGTTACCGGGGGCTATCTCATTGCCACTCGGCGTTCGCTGGTTTCCCTCGGAACGGAGCGGATGTTGATTGATTTCGGGAAGGCTGGATGGCTTGAGAAGGCCCGGAAGCAGCCGGACAAGGTTCGGCAGGTGATTCAGAAGATCCGGGTGGATGGGTTGTTTCCGACGCTCGATGCTGTTCGGTCGAAGCTGGATCAGGCGATTCCGCTGGGATACTGCAATGCCGGGGTGGTGATGGAGGCGCGGCAGGGCGGGCAGATTGGCCAGATGTGGAAGGTCGGGGACCGTGTGGTGTCGAACGGGCCGCATGCGGAGTATGTTTCCGTGCCGCACCAATTGACGGCGCGGATTCCTGAGGGTGTTGGCTTTGAACAGGCAGCATTCACGGTGGTGGGTTCCGTGGGGTTGCAGGGCATCCGCCTGCTTGCGCCTACCTTGGGGGAGTTGGTGGTGGTGACCGGCCTGGGACTGATTGGACTCCTCAGTGTGCAGATGCTGCGTGCGAACGGCTGTCGGGTCCTGGGCATCGATTTTGATCCTGCCAAGTGTGCTCTGGCGCGTTCCTTCGGTGCGGAGACGGTTGATCTTGCGAAGGGCGAGGAGCCGGTGTCGGTGGCGATGGCATGGAGTGGGGGGCGCGGAGTGGATGGGGTTCTGGTGACTGCCTCGACGTCGAGCAGCGAGCCCATTTCCCAGGCGGCGCGGATGTGCCGGAAGCGCGGGCGCATCGTTCTGGTGGGAGTCACGGGGTTGGAGCTCAGCCGGGCTGAATTCTATGAGAAGGAGCTAAGTTTTCAGGTTTCCTGCTCGTACGGTCCCGGACGCTACGATGACGGATACGAGAAGGGTGGGCTCGATTATCCCATTGGTTTTGTCCGGTGGACGGAGCAGCGGAATTTCGAGGCTTTTCTGGATCTGCTGGCGGGGAGGCGCATTGATGTCGATCCTTTGATTTCGCATCGGTTTGGCTTTGGGCAAGCTCTTGAGGCGTATCAACTTGTGGGTGCTGGGAAGGGGTTGGGGATCGTGCTTGAGTACGCGGGGGATCAGCCCGTGGGAGGGGGGCGGGTCGTGGATTTGCCTGCTGAAGCCCCGAAGCCGGTTTCCATTCCGGAGGTTGTGGTGGGTGTGATTGGGGCGGGGAATTTTTCGGGACAGGTGCTTTTGCCGGCGCTTGCGGCGACCGGTGCGCGGCTGCGAACGGTGGTTTCCAATGGCGGGGTCACGGGGACCCACTGGGGGAGGAAGTTTGGTTTTGAGCGATCCGGCACGGAGGCCCGGGAGATTTTTGAGGATCCTTCGATTACTTTGGTTGTTGTGACCACCCGGCACGACAGCCATGCCCGGTACGTGGTGGATGCCATGCGGGCGGGCAAGGCGGTTTATGTGGAGAAGCCGCTCTGCCTTCGTGTCGAGGAACTGGAGTTGATTCGTGAGGCGCGCGGGCTGTCCGGGGGTTCGTTTCTGATGGTGGGGTTCAATCGCCGGTTTGCTCCGCATGTTGTGCGCATGCGTGAGTTACTGGCGGCCCGCCGGGAGCCGAAGGCGTTTGTGTATGTCGTGAATGCCGGAGCCATTCCGGCAAACCATTGGGTGCACGATGGTGAGGCCGGTGGGGGGCGGATCCTGGGGGAGGCGTGCCACTTCGTTGATTTGTTGAGGAACCTTGCCGGGTGTCGGGTTGCGGCCGCAGACATTGCGTATGCCGAGGGAGCTGGAGCGGGGACCCGGGACATTGCGAGCATCCAGCTTCGTTTTGAGGATGGATCCATTGGTACGGTTCAATACCTTGCGAATGGCTCGAAATCGTTTCCGAAGGAGCGGCTTGAGGTCTTCTGCGGCGGGGGGATTCTCCAGCTGGACAATTTCCGGACTCTTCGTGGTTTTGACTGGCCGGGTTATCGCAGCCGGGGTTCCTGGGGGCAGGACAAGGGGCATGCGTCGGAAATGCAGGCCGTCGTGCGAGCGTTGAAGGAGGGGGGACCCAGTCCGATCGGTTGGGACGAGTTGGAGGAAATCACGCAGGTCTGCCTGAGCCTTGGCGCCGGGGAGTCCTATCGATGGGATGGAGTGCGCGGGTGAAGTTTGCCCATTCAGTTCAGATCCTGACCCATCTTGGACCCCGTTGGGTGTTCTTTCGTGCGGGGTATGCCTGGCGCCGCCGGACGGGGGGACTGGAGCGGCGAACCGCCGTGGGTTCGTGGCCGCGTCCTGTGGATCCAGGCAGCGATCCGCGTCCAGGCCGCGCGGTCCTTCGGGCGGCAGCAGTGGGCCCTGGTTGCGTGTCGGAGGCGGAGGGAGTGCTGCGGGGTTGTTACCCGTACTTTTCCCATCATCGCGTCGAGGCGGGAAGGAGGCCTGACTGGGGGCGAAGTCCGTGGAGTGGTTTGGCTGCGCCCATGGACAAGCACTGGTCGAGGCTGGGTGATTCGGCCCATGGGGATATCAAGCTCATCTGGGAGCTCAGCCGATTTGCCTGGGTTTTCCCGCTGGTCCGGGCGCATGCGCGGACGGGCGAGGAGAGGTATGTGGCTGGATTTTGGGAGCTGTTCGAACACTGGTTGCAGGGCAATCCTCCGAACCAGGGGCCGAACTGGATGTGTGGGCAGGAGGCTGCCATACGATTGTTCGCTGCGGTTTTTGCCCGGGATTCCTTCGCCGGTTCCGTGGAGAGCACTCCGGCACGCGAAGGCGCTTTCCGGAACTTTGTTCAGGCCACGGGGGAGAGAATTTTCGGCAATCTGGATTACGCGCTCAGTCAGTCGAACAACCATGGGGTCAGCGAGTGTGTCGGTCTGTTAACCGCCTCCCGATGGGTGCGGGATTCCCGGGTGGCGGCCCGGTGGAGGGCCCGTGCGCTGTCGGCTCTTCGTGACCAGCTCAGTGTGCTGGTCTATTCCGATGGTGGATTTGCGCAGCACTCCGCCATTTATCACCGGGTGCTGTTGCACGATCTGGTCTGGGCCGTGTCGGAATTCCGGCGGTATGGCGAAGGGCCGCCCGAATGGCTTGAGGATGCGGCCCGAAGGGCTCTCGGGTTTCTCGATGGGCTCATGACCGAGTCCACCGGCAGGGTTCCGCTGTACGGGGCCAATGACGGGGCGAATCTCCTGCCCCTTTCGGATTCGGAGTATCTGGATTTCCGTCCCGTGGTGCAGTCGGCGAGCGTCGTGTTGAACGGGGTGCGTCGGCTGCCGGAGGGGCCTTGGGATGAAGCCGCTGGGTGGCTGTCCGGTCGGGATGAGTTTCGTCCGATGGCGGGAGCTGGCGGGCTGGGGATGGAACGTGTTCCTGGCCCGGACTGGCACATCCGATCCGACGGGGGACGGGTGTGGCATGCCACCGAGGCTGGTTGCCTGGTCTGGTGGTCGGGCGGGACCCGGCTTTTTCTTCGATGTCCGACCCGGTTCCGCCACCGCCCCTCCCAGGCGGATCTCCTGCACGTGGATGTGGAGTGGCGTGGACAGCAGATCGCACAAGATGCGGGAACCTACTCCTATGAGGAGGGGGACATGCTTGGGGCGGGCTTCAAGAGCGCGGCCTGCCACAACACGGTGACCGTCGATGGATTTGAGCCGATGCGGAAGGCTGGGAGATTTCTTTATCTGCCGTGGCCGCGCGGGTCTGCGGGATGGGAGGAGTCTGGACGTACATTCCAGGCGAGTCACGATGGCTACGGTGGGCTGGGAGTGAGTCACGTTCGAAGTGTGCGCTGCCCCCGGCCTGAGTCCTTTCTGGTGGAGGACCGGGTGTCGGGGAGTGGGATTCACCGTGTGCGACTGCACTGGCTTCTGGCGGATCTCCCGACTGAGATCGAATTGGATTCGCGCCGTCTGGTGCTGGGGTCCGGCTCGCAGCGATACGCGATACGATGGGAGGCTCCGAAGGATGCCCAGGCGAGCCTGGTCCGAGCCGAACCGGGAACCGCCCGCGGTTGGTGGTCGCCGCACTATCGCCACGCGATGCCGGCGCAGTCCTTTGAGATTCTGGTGGCTTTTTCTGGAACGGTGACCTTGAGGACCTGGTTTGAACCCCTCTGACTGAGCATGCGCGTTCTTCTCATTCATCAGGCGTTTGTTTCTCCGTCGGATGCGGGAGGGACCCGGCATTTCGAGCTCGCGCGGCACGCCAAGGGGTGCGGGCACGAGGTTCGGATCGTGGCGAGCGACCTCAGTTATCTTTCGGGAAAGCGGCACGCGGGGGCTCGGGGAATCGTCAGCCGGCAGGATGTGGAGGGCATCACGGTGTTTCGCGCCTATACGTATCCGTCGCTGCATCGGTCATTCGTTTGGCGCGTTTTTTCGTTTCTTTCCTTCATGACCACGTCGGTGTGGGCGGGATTGCGGGCGGGGCCGGTGGATTTGGTCATGGGGACGTCTCCTCCTATTTTCCAGGCGGTTTCCGCGTGGTTGATTTCTTTTCTTCGGCGGAAGCCGTTTCTGCTTGAGATCCGTGATTTGTGGCCTGATTTCGCCGTCGACATGGGGGTGCTGAAGCAGCCGCTGCTTATCCGGCTTTCCCGGTGGCTTGAAGGCTTTCTCTATCGGCAGGCGGATCACATCCTGGTGAATTCCCCGGCCTACCGCACGGTGATCATCGGCAAAGGGGTGCCTGAGACCAAGGTGTCGCTCATTCCCAACGGGGTTGATCCGGACATGTTTGATCCTGAGGCGGATGGTGCGAGGGTGCGTGCGGAACTCGGCCTGGGGGATTCGGTGGTGGTGCTCTATGCAGGGGCCCTTGGGATGGCCAATGACATTGGCACCATTCTAAAGGCCGCCGTGATTCTGCGGCAGGATTCACGCATTCGCTGGGTTCTGGCCGGTGACGGCAAGGAGCGGGCCGCCCTGGAACTTAAGGCGAGTGAATTGGGCGTCGCCGATCGGGTGACTTTTGCGGGGGCGCGGCCGAAGTCGGAGATGAGGGATTTCCTGGGCGCGGCCGACATCTGTCTTGCGACACTTCGGAACATACCGATGTTCAAGACCACCTATCCGAACAAGGTTTTCGATTACATGGCTGCGGGGCGTCCGACGGTCCTGGCCATTGATGGAGTCATCCGGGAGGTTGTGGAGGCGGCGGATGGAGGCAGATTTGTGACGCCTGGGGATCCGGAGGCGTTGGCGGAGGCCGTGCGCCAATTGGCCGGGGACCGGGATCTTCGGAGGCGTCAGGGGGCTTCGGCAAGGGCTCACGTGGTTCGGCATTTCAATCGGCGGGTCCAAGCGGGGCAATTCGTGGCCCTGATCGAGCGACTGGGCTCGCAGGCCCGATGATTCCGATGGTTTGCTACGGGGCAGGCGGGCATGCGCGGGTGGTGATGGATGCCGCGCGGGCCGGGGGCATGGCGGTGGACTGGGTCATTGATGACCACCCGACCAGCGAGGTCCTGGACGGCGTGACGGTGCTCGCCAGTTCAGATCCGCGCTGGCGGGATCTGGCTGCGTTCCGTTTCGTGGTCACGGTGGGACGGAACGAGACTCGGGCACGCCTCTTTTCCCTGCTGGAGGCCCGGGGCGGCACGGCAATCACCGTGGTGCATCCCAGGGCTGTCGTCTCCGATCGCGCGCAACTTGGCCGGGGCTGCGTGGTGATGGCGGGCGTGGTGGTGAACCCAGGGGTGCGGGTCGGAAGGAACTGCATTCTGAACACCGGCTGCACCCTCGATCACGACTGTGAAATCGGGGATGATGTCCATGTCTGCCCGGGGGTGCATCTGGCGGGAAATGTGACCGTTGGAGAGGGCACGATGCTGGGGATTGGGGTGTGCGCGATCCAGGGGCGGGTGATCGGTCCGCGGTCCACGGTGGGTGCGGGATCGGTGGTGGTGCGGGATCTGCCCGGGAATTGCGTGGCGTTTGGGAATCCGGCGCGGGTTCGACGGAATCTCGCGTGACGGATCGAGGGCTGACCGCGGAAGAGAATGATTTTGGGAATGACAACCGAAGTGAATGCAGCGCGCAGCGAGGTGGGTTCATGACTATCCCGGGGCGCAGTCCTCATCGGATTCTTCTGTCCGTGCCGCACATGGGCGGGACGGAGTCGAAGTACGTGGCGGAGGCCTTCGCGAGCAACTGGCTTTCGACCGTGGGGCCTAACTTGCAGTCGTTGGAGGCTGGGTTCGCGGGGTTGATGGGGCAGGGGGCGGTGGCGCTGGGAAGCGGCACGGCGGGATTGCATCTGGCGCTTCGTCTGGCCGGGGTACGTCCGGGCGACGAGGTGGTGACCCAGACCCTGACCTTCGTGGCGAGTGCGAACCCGATCCTCTACGAGCAGGCGCGACCGGTGCTGGTGGATTCGGAGCGGTCGACGTGGAACCTGGATCCGTTCCTGCTGGAGGAATTCCTGGATCGGCGGGCGCGCCAGGGGCGGTTGCCGCGGGCGGTGGTGGTGGTGCATTTGTTCGGGCAGCCGGCCCGGATGGAGGAGTTGATCACGATCTGCCGTCGGCACGGGGTGGTCTTGATTGAGGATGCGGCGGAGTCGCTGGGGGCGCGGTATCGGGGGGCGCATCCGGGGACGCTGGCGGAGGTGGGGGTTTTCTCGTTCAACGGGAACAAAATGATCACCGGCACGACGGGAGGGATGCTGGTGTCGGGGAATGCGGCTTGGGTGGAGAAGGCGAGGCATTGGTCGACCCAGGCACGGGACGCGGACCCGGAGGGTGTGAACAACTATGTTCACACGGAGGTCGGTTTTAATTATCGGATGAGCAACGTGGTGGCGGGGATCGTGCGGGGCCAGATGGAGGTGCTCCCGTTGCGGGTTCAGCAGCGCCGGGCCGTTTTTGAGCGGTACCGAGCTGCGTTTGCGGATCTCGACGGCCTGGAGCCGCAGCCGGACCCGCCGGGGGCGACGCCGGGGCCCGGGCTGGACGGGGTGCCGTCGGGGGCGACCTACCACAGCCGCTGGCTGAGTTGCTTTCTGGTCGATGAGAAGCGGTTCGGGCGTTCGGCGTCGGAGCTGATCCGGATTCTGGACCAGGCGAACGTGGAGGCGCGACCGGTGTGGCGGCCCATGCATGTTCAGCCGCTGTTCGCCGGGGCGGAACGGGTGGGGGGGGCGGTGGCGGAGGATCTCAACCGGCGGGGCCTCTGTCTGCCGTCGTCGAGTTCCCTGACGGAGGCCGATCAAGCGTTCGTGATCGAGGCGGTGCGGGCGGCGCGTCGGGGCTGAGTGGGGAGTGGGGTGGTGGGGAGTCGGCGGCAGGAACGGGATCCCGAAGGTGTGTTTCAGGCGCTGCAATATCCGGTGGGCTGGTGCTGGGCAGTCCTGCTGGTGCTGGCGGGGGTTCTTTGGCGGCGTCGGTGTCGAGGGCCGGCTCTGGTGCAGGCTGGGTTGTGTTTTGGTCTGACCCTGCTGGGGGGGACGCCGTTGTCGGGGTGGCTGGTGGCGGGTTTGGAGCGGCCGTACGTGGGGGTCCGGGGTGGGCTGGTGGTGAAGGTGGATGCGATTGTGGTGCTGGGCGGGATGGCTTCGGCGAGCGAGGTGGAGCTGGAGGGTTTTGAGACCGGGTCGGCGTTTGATCGGGTGGTGACGGGATTGGGTTTGGTGGAGCGGGGATGGAGTCGGGAACTGGTGCTTGGTGGGGGGATCAGCACGCGGGGTGCGGGGGGGCCTGGGGTACCTGACAGCGAGGCGATGCGGCCGTGGTTGGAGCGGAGGTTGGGTGGAGGGGGCCGGCTTCATGTATTGCCGGTGAGTCGGACCACGCGGGATGAGGCGGTCCATGGATCGGATCTGGCGAAGCGGGAGGGATGGCGTCGAGTGGCGCTGGTGACTTCGGGGTATCATCTGCCGCGGGCGGTGTCGGTGTTTCGGGCGCGGGGATTGGAGGTTGAGCCGGTGGGGTGTGATTTCGAAGGATTGGCGCGGATGAACTCGGTCCGTGGCTGGACCGTGGTTCCGAACAATGGCGATTTGCGGCTGGCGGGAATCTGGCTGCACGAGGTGGTGGGGCGCGGCTGGTATGGGTTGCGCGGATGGATGGAGTGAAACGACATGAGGATCCAGCGAGGTGTTCGATTGGCGGTTCTGGTGGTGTTGTATGCGGCCATCCTCTGGGCTGCGGGCGTTCTTGCGTTGCTGCTCCGCTTCGACTTCGAGGTGCCCAAGCAATACCTGCCCTATCTTTGGTACTGGGGCATCGCGGTGGCGGTGAAGCTGGTGTTGCTGGGGGTATTTCAGCAGTACTCCGGGCTGCTGAGTTACTTCAGCATTCCTGACTTCAAGCGGCTGGTGTACGCGATGGGGGCGGGGGCGTTGCTGCTTCTGGTTTCGCGCCTGTTTATCGCGCCGGTGGCCTTTGGACCGCCGCGGGGCGTGATCCTGACGGATTTTGTCCTGGCGGTGGCGGGCCTGACTGCGTTGCGACTGGGTTTCCGGATGGTTCGGGAGGGGGGCCTGCAGAAGGACCATCCGGCGGCGATGCGGCGGGTGGCGATTGTGGGGGCGGGCGATGTGGGGGCGCAGCTGGCGCTTGAGCTCATCAGCAAGCGGGGACTGGGGCTGAGGCCGATGGCGTTTTTCGATGATGAGGTGTCCAAGCACGGCATCAACATCCACGGCATTCCGGTGCTTGGATCCCCGGATGATTTGAAGTCGGAGATCGGGCGCCTGGAGCTGGCGGAGGTCATCATTGCGATGCCCTCGGCTTCGGCGAAGCGCATGGGCGAGGTGGCGCGCCTCTGTCGTGAGCGGGGGGTTCGTTGCGAGACGGTGCCGTCGTTGAGCCAGCTTGCGCTGGGGCGGGTGCGGGTGAGTCAGCTGCGGGAGGTGGACATTGAGGATTTGCTGGGGCGCGCGCCGGTGAAGCTGGATACGGACAACATCCGGTCGCTGATTGCCGGCCGGGTGGTGATGGTGACCGGGGCGGGGGGTAGCATTGGCAGCGAGCTTTGCCGGCAGGTGGCGGGATTTGCGCCGGCGCGGCTGCTGGTGCTGGACCAGTCGGAGGTTCAGTTGTTTCCCATTGAGCAGGAGCTGATCGAGCACGGTCATGGACCGATGGTGGTGCCCCTGGTGGCTGACATTCTGGATGAGGCGCGGATGCGGCAGATCCTGGAGCGATTCGCGCCGGAACTCATTTTCCATGCGGCGGCGCACAAGCATGTGCCGATGATGGAGGCGCAGCCCGGGGAGGCGGTGAAGAACAACAGTGTGGGCACGGCGCGGCTTGCGGATCTGGCGCTGGCGTACGGGGTGGCGCGGTTCGTGATGATTTCGACGGACAAGGCGATCAATCCGACGTCGGTGATGGGGGCGAGCAAGCGGTTGGCGGAGATCTACGTCCAGGCGCTCCATGCGTCGGCTCCGGACAAAACCCGGTTCATGGCGGTGCGCTTCGGGAACGTGCTGGGTTCTTCGGGCAGTGTTGTGCCGATCTTCAAGAAGCAGATTGCGGCGGGGGGGCCGGTGACGGTGACGCACCCGGATGTCACCCGGTATTTCATGACCATTCCTGAGGCGGTGGGTCTGGTGTTGCAGAGTGCGGCGCAGGGCAGTGGCGGGGAGATCTTCGTCCTGGACATGGGGCAGCCGGTCAAGATTGTCGATTTGGCGCGACAGCTCATTGAGCTGAGCGGTCTGCGGCCCGAGGTGGACATTGAGATTGCCTTCACCGGACTTCGGCCTGGGGAAAAGATGTTTGAGGAGATCAGCCTCGATCGGGAGAACCTGACGCCCACCAGCCATCCGAAGATCATGCGATTTGTGACCACGCCGCCGCCGCTGGAGGAGATCCGGCAGCAATTGTGGACCCTTCGGGAGTGCGCGATCGGGTCGGATTCGTCCGACCTCAAGCGCCTGATGCGCCAGGCGGTGCCTGAGTATCGTCCGTTTGCTTCGTGAACCGCGGATCGTTTCTGATGCATTCGCCCCAGGCGTCGCCGTCGGCTCCGGTTCCTGAACTGTTTCTGCCTTCCCGGTTGGAGGACCTCGCCGAGGTCTTTGGGAAACTGGGGGGCGGTCGATCGATCCTTCTCGCGGACTCCTTCGATTGCGGAACGACGCCGGTGCCTGGAGGGGCGGGCCCGTGGTTGGGCGTCAGGACCTCCGGGACCACGGGGCAGCCTGGAACCTGCTGGCACCGGTGGGATGGGTTGAGGATGAATGCGGTGGCGGCCTCCGGATACCGGGGCTGGGTGTGGGCTTCGCCGTTCCGGGCGGATAGTTTTGCCGGGGTCCAGGTGGCCTTGCAGGCCTGGGTCAGCTCCGGGCGGGCGGTTTCCCTGGCGGGTGCGTGGTCGGAGCAATGGAAGCTGCTGGAGCGTTTGCGACCGCAGGCCGTTTGTGCGACACCGACGTACCTTGATCTGCTGGCGGTTTCGGAGGCGGATTTCCGGCCGGCGGGAGGCGGATGGTCGCCGCAGCAGGTGACGCTGGGGGGGGAGCCGTTGCGTGAGACGGTGGGGGCCCGGTTGAAGGCAAGATTTCCCGGGGCCCGGTTCACGCTGGTGTATGCCGCGGCGGAGTGGGGGTTGATTGCGAAGACGGGTCGGGTGGATGGGTGGTTCGAGGCGGGGGATCGGGTTTCCGGTTGGTCGGATTGGCGGGTGAACGAGGGGGTGCTGGAGTTGTTCCGCGAGGGGAAGTGGTTGGCCACCGGGGATCTGGCCGAGGAACAGGAGGGTCGCGTGCGGATTCTGGGCCGGGCCTCGGCCGTGGCGAATGTGGGGGGAACCAAGGTGCGGCTGGCAGCGGTCGAGGTGTTGGCGGAATCGGTGCCGGGGGTGCGGATGGCCCGGGCGGTGGCGGAGGCGAATCCGGTGACCGGACAGGTCGTGGGATTGCGCTATTCGGTGTTGCCGGGCGCGGATTCCGAGCGGGTGCGGGTTGCGCTTGAGACCTGCCTGCGTGCGAATCTTCCCAAGGCGGCCTGGCCGAGGGTTTGGGATGGGGCTTGGAGCGGGCTTGGGCCCAACGGAAAAAAGGGAACGTGAAACGGTTGCTTGTTACGGGGGGCGGACGGGGGCTTGGGTTGACGGTCAGCCGAGCCCAGCTGGACCGCGGTTGGTCGGTGATCGGGGTTTCGCGGCGACGCACCGAGGAGGTATCCGCCCTTGAGGCGACGTCGGGGGGGCGTTACCGGTTTTTCGAGGCGGACCTTTCGGAGCCTGGCGCGATCGGGACGGTGGTTGAGCGGGCGGGGGTATTGGAGGGCTTGGACGGGTTTGTGGCGAATGCCGCGGTGGGATTGGATGGAATGCTCACGATGACCGCGGAGGCGGATTTGCGTCGATGCGTGGAGTTGAATCTGGTGGCGCCGATGCTTCTGGCGCGGGAGGTCATCAAGGGCATGCTGGCGGCCGGACGTGCGGGGAGCCTGGTGTTTGTGTCCTCGGTGGCGGCGCGAACGGGATTTACGGGACTTTCCATCTACGGAGCCACGAAGGGCGGGTTGGTGGCGTTCGCGCGGTCGCTGGCACGGGAATACGGCGAGCGCGGTATTCGTGCGAACTCGGTGCTGCCCGGGTTTCTGGCGACGGAGATGACGGCGGGCCTGGACCAGGGTCGGAGGTCGGCGATTGTGCGGCGCACGGCGTTGAAGCGGTTGGGGGAGACGGGCGACGTGGCGGGAGCGGTGGCCTTTTTGTTGTCGGACGAGGCCTCGTATGTGACGGGGACGGAGATTGTCATTGACGGTGGGATGACGGCGTGAGGAAAGGGGGCTTGTCGATGCGACCGAACATTCCCCAGGAACTTTGTCCCGGTCAGGCCATTCCGGACGCCGAGTTGCGTCCGTGGCTGGCGCATTTGGGGGTGGGCACGAAGGTTTACCGGGGGTGCCGTTTGGTGGGAGGGGAGCGCATCCGGATTGGGGACGCGACCCAGATTGACGAGGGGGTGCATCTCTTCGCCGGGGAGGGGCTTGAGATAGGGCGCCATGTTCATTTGGCGTTTGGTTCCTCGGTGTCCGGCGGTGGGCAGTGCCGGATTCATGATTTTGCGGGTTTGGGAGCGGGGGTGCGGATCATCACGGGGACGGAGGATGTGGCGGGGCGTGGGCTGACGAATCCCACGGTTCCGGCGGAGTACCGGACGGTGCGACGGGGGCGGGTGGAGATCGGGGCGCACGCGGTGGTTTTCACCGGCACGATTGTTCTGCCGAACGTGGCCATTGGTGAGGGGGCGGTGATTGCCGCGGGCTCGATCGTGCACCACGACGTCAGGCCCTGGGGCATTTATGCCGGTTATCCGCTCACGCAGGTGGGGGTGAGGCCAGCGGCGGAAGTCCTGGCCCTGGCGGCCCGGATGAAGGAGCAAAGGCCATGACTCGAGACGAAGTCCTGAATCGGTTGTCGGAGCGGGTGCTGGGGATTCACCGTCGGAATGGCGGCGCGCTGGAGTCCCTGGATCCCTCCTGGCCCCTTCTGGATCCGCGGTTGAACCTTGATTCCCTGGATCTTGCGGAGGTCATGGCCTCGGTGGAGCGTGATTTCGGGGTGCATCCTTTCGAGGACCCGCTCCAGCCCCCGAGGACCTGGGAGGATATCCTGCGCCTGGCGGTTTTCCGTGGACGACCTCCGGGAACGCCGGGAGGTGGGGTGCCATGAGCGAGAAGGTCAGGGAGGGGGGGGCGCGGTCGGTGCCTGAGGGGGCCAGGAGGGGGCCGGCGCGGATCTGGATTGGAGGGGTGGCGCTGCTGGTTCTCGCCTGCTGGGCATTTCCTGCGGTGTGGTACACCCGTTCCTCGGGGGACAAGCCGTCGTTCTGGCTGGCGCCGCGAACGAATGCGATCGCCTGGCAGTTTGAGCCGCAGTCGGTCGAGAAGTCGGCGGAGGCGCAATTGGCGGCGGACACGGTTTTTTTCGGGGAGTACCGCGAGAAATCCGGCCAGGCGGTGCGGTTGTTCACGGCCGCGCGGTTGAGTGAACGTCCCGGGGAGATTGGGTTGTTTGTGCATACCCCCGATCGATGTTGGACCCAGGCGGGGTGGCGCATTGAACCGGTGAATCCCGATTATTTCGAGATGGAGGTTGGGGGGGCGCGGATTGGGATGGAGCGTCGCATCTTTGCCCATCCCAGCGGGGTGCGGGAGTTGGTCTATTTTTTTGGCCTGGTTGGAGGGCAGACGCTTCCCTACCGGCTGGATCACAATCTGGGGGTTGGACAGCGATTCCGTGCGGCGGATGGCGCGGTGGAATCCCGTGGGACGTGGCTGCGGGCCATGGATCAGGTTTTGTGGCGTCGGGTCTGGGAGTCGTTTGTGCACCGCCGGCAGTTGCTGGGGGCGAAGGAATTTGTGCGCATTTCCACCACGGTTTTGGGGACGGAGACCGGGGACGAGGACGCGCTGCTCCGGCGGTCGATCGTGGAAATACTTGAGCCGAAGTCCCTGGCAGTTGCGGGTGGAGGCGCCCGGTGAGTCCGTCTGGGGCAACCTCATGACAACGTCAGCCTCCATGCCGGTGACCGCGGGCCGGGCTCGGATTTCTCCTGGGGAGGCTCTTCTGGGATTTGCTCCGGGATTGATCGCCCTGGCCTGGCTGGTTTCGAAGCTGCGCTGGGTTTGGAACAGCCAGCCGGAGATGCAGTTCGGCTGGATTGTGCTGATGTTGTCGGCGTTTCTGGTCTGGGACAACTGGGAGAGGCGACCGGTGGCGGTGCTGCGGCCGACGTTGCTGAACACCCTTGTGGCCGTGGCTGGACTGGTGGAGTTGGGGTTGGTGCAGGCTTACCAGGCGGCCTTCGGAACCAACGCGGCCTCGCTGTGCGGTCACGCGGTGGGGGTTCTGCTGATTGCCGGGGCCAATCTTCATCTTGTGCTGGGCGCGGCTGGGCTCTGGACGTTCGGTTTTCCACTCGTGTTCCTGCTGGTGGCGCTCCCGCTGCCTTCGGTGATTCAGGGGCCGCTGACGGGTGGATTGCAGGGGTTGGTGGCCTCGGTGAACGTGGAGGTCCTCAATCTTGCGGGGGTCCCGGCGGAACGTACCGGGAGCCTGATTCGGCTGCCCGGCGGCACCGTGGGCGTGAACGAGGCCTGCAGCGGGATCCGAAGTCTTCAGTCGTCCATCATGGCCACGCTGTTCATCGGTTACCTTTCCCTCCGTTCAAATTTCCTCCGCGCCTTGTTGTTCGTGGGTGGGATAGCCACCGCCGTGTTCGGAAACATCCTCCGCTCCCTCTATCTCAGTTTCACCGCCCAGAACAGGGGTGTCGCTGCGGTCGATGAGGTCCATGACGCAGCGGGCTGGTCCATTCTTGTCTTCACCGCCGTCGGGGTCGGTCTGCTGGCCTGGTTTCTGTCGGGGGTGGAGAAAAGGTCCGACACGGCCGCAGCGGAGGAGGATCCCCGTTCGGGCGCGACGCCGACCCCGGTTTCCAACCCCGCCCCGCGATGACACCGCGTTCCTTCCGGTTTCCCCTCGGCAAACGCATTCTGGACCTGGTGCTGGTGCTGGGGACGCTTCCGCTGTGGCTTCCCCTGCTGGCTTTGCTGGCCTTGCTGGTGCGGCGGGGGATGGGGTCGCCGGTGTTCTTCCGCCAGCGGCGACCCGGGCTGGGAGGCCGCATCTTTGGGCTTCTGAAGTTCCGGACGATGACGGAGGCGAAGGATGCCTCGGGCCGGCTGCTTCCCGATGCGCAGCGTCTCACCCCCTTTGGCCGCTGGCTGCGGGCGACCTCCCTGGACGAATTGCCGGAGCTTCTGAATGTCCTTCGCGGAGAGATGAGCCTGGTGGGGCCGCGACCGCTTCTGGTGCAGTATCTCGACCGGTATTCCAGCGAGCAGGCCCGTCGGCATGAACTGCCGCCGGGGCTGACCGGATGGGCGCAGATCAACGGGCGCAACGCGGTCAACTGGGAGGATCGGTTGCGCATGGATGTGTGGTACGTCGATCACCGGAGTGTTCTGCTGGATCTCAGGATTCTGGTCTCGACCGTGATCAAGGTTTTCCTCCGGCAGGGAATCAGCGCGGCGGGCGAGGCGACGATGCCTGAATTCATGGGTTCGACACCCAAGCGCTAGGTTTTCCGGGCGTCAGTTTTTTCGGATCGTGCGGGCGGGAGGTCTTCGGACCTTCCGCCCGCATTTTTTTTGCGATCGGGACATTTTCTTCTGGTGTTCGCGGGGCTGGCGGGATTCAAGACCGCCGCGCCCGCCACCAAGGAGGCGGGCGCGACCGAGGACAACGCATGAAAACCATCCATTCCCATCCATCGCTCCGATCGTTCCCACGCTTCGTATTTTCCAGGTTGAGACCCTGCTCCGTGCTGGGCCTGATTTCGGTGGCGCTTCCGTCCGCCGCGCAGGCTTTCTGGATCAATGAGTTTCACTATGACAACTCAGGCACTGACATCGGTGAGTTTGTGGAGATTGTCGCCCCCTCTGATTTCACCGCGCTGGCGACGGTGCGACTGACGCTTTACAACGGCGGTGACGGGGCGCCTTACGGCTCGAGTCATCTGCTCAGCGGATTCACTCCCGGGGCGAGCGCATCCGGGCTTACCGTGTATTCAAAATTCATCGGGGGACTCCAGAACGGGGCGCCCGATGGCTTCGCTCTGGATGTGTCGGGGGACGTTCGACAGTTTGTCAGTTACGAGGGTCGATTTGCCGCCACGGCGGGACCTGCGGCGGGACGGATGTCGATCGAAGTGCCCTTCTCGGAATCCGAGGGAACTCCGGTCGGAGCCTCGATCGGCATGACCGGACTGGGGCGCGAGGTGAACGAATTCGTCTGGAACAGCTCGTCGATTTCGACGCCCGGCTTTTTCAATACCGGCCAGTCCATCTCGGCGGTCCCCGAACCGGGAAGTTACGCGCTCGTGGCCGGCCTGATGCTGGGCGGGTTTGCCTGGTGGCGTCGGTCGGGCATGGCCCGGCGCGCCGTGCATCCCTGAGTTGCCGAGGGTTGGCAGGGCGGCCTGTCCGGGGGCGAGGCACGTGAGGGGGACGTACCAGGGCGGCGGGCAGGGAATCGCGCCCTGCCAACAACTCCCGGGTGCAGCGCCCGCGGGAGGCGTGGATCGTATTCCATCGATCGTTTTTCGGGGCGGGGGTTGAGTGTCGATGCGGGGCTGATGGCGTGCCGTGGTGTCGTGGGGCGGTTCTACCGGAACGGCACGACGGCGCTGGCTCAGGGCTGCCTGGGCGCTCGACCCCCGTTTCCGAAGAAGATGCGCGGCGCCGCTTGCGGTTGCGGTTGCGGCTGAACCTTGAGGGTGATCCATCGCGCGGTGGTGCGTTGGGCCAGGTCGGAGACCGCCGCGCGAAGCCGGCAGATTCCGGGATGATCGAGAGGAGCAGGGCGACGCCAAGCAGCAGCAGCAGCGGGCAGTGCCCAGGCCAAGGCGACGGGCGGCGCGGACCGGGGTCAGGATCGATGCCGTCGAAGTCCAGGAGGCGCTGATACGCCTTGGAGCCGGGGCAGGTGGGTGGAGGAGCAGGATGCCGGAGCTTCAGCGCCAGTCGACGGGGAGAGCGGCGCGAAGGGGTGTGGGAGCGATCAGATAGGCCAGGCGATGCGCATGGTCCCAGGCGCGTTCGACGTTGGCGCGGGCATAGACGCGCCGGACCCGCTGGCCTTCCTCGAGGCGCGCCCAGGGATCGTTGGCCACGACATCGCCTTCCGACGTGAAGCCGACGCACAGGATCAGGTGGCCGCCATCACGGGCCAGGGGTTTGCCGCGCAAGGCGGGCGCATTGACGGACAGCACGACGGGAATCCCCGCCAGCACGAGGTCCTCGACGGCGCGCAGGTCGCGAAGTCGGGCGGCGCATGCGGTCATGCCTGCAAAACTGCCGGCGTAGGCTGTGTTGAACGGCCAGTTGCCGGTTCCTGGCCAGGACGGGTCGAAAACGCCGCGCGCGACTTCGGGCACGTCGCGGTTGAGATCCGGACGAGGGAGGGATTGGGCCCACCAGCCCAGGATCATCGAGATCGAGGTGGGACTGCACCAGGCTTTCCCGTCCGCGTAGGCGACCTGGGAACGCTCGGGAACATCGAGGGTTCGATTCCAGGCTTCGGGCCGGGCTGGGCGGGATTCCGGACGCGTCCGGGTGTCGGCGAGAGAAAGGGTGACGAGGGTCAGGCGCTCGGGATGTCGGGCGAGTTCGCCGTGGAGGGTGAGCCGGAGTTGGAGCCTGTGATGAGGTTGCTTGAGCACCAGGGTGTCGGTCTGGACCTCCCCATATTCATCACGTTCGCCCTTCCGGCTGGTGCGGGGCAGACCGGCGGCGTCATCAAGCGACCAATCTCCGAGACCGTAGAAGCGGGTGGGTTCTCTGGTGGGGGTGGAGACACTGGCTTCGAGACGCAGGCCGGTGCCGTCGGCGGGTTGGACATTCCAGGACACCACCAATTCGTTCCAGGGCAGTTCGGATTCGAGGGTGGGTGAGAGCAGGACCCGTTGGTCGGAGGTTATCGATTGGGTGGGCCAGGCGGCGGCATTGGTGAAACCGAGGATGGCGGGGAGGGCAACCCGGGCGAGGCGCATGGGGACAGGCTCTTGGGAAGGTGGGGGAGGTGGGCGCAGAGGGACAGGCTCTTGGGAGGTCGGAAGGGGGGCGTTGGAAGCGGAGGCCCGGGTTTCCATGGGCACAGGTTCCTGCGTGCTGCCCCTGGGGACAGGTTCCTGGGATCGGTGGCAGGCGCCGAGAAACGCCACGACCATCAATCCGGCCAGGGCGCTCGTCAGCGTCCACCCCCTTGCCGCTCGGGTCTGGGGGCGGCATTGAATTGGACGGTGGTGAGGGGTGGCGTCGAGTTCAGGCCGAAGTCGCACCGCGGCAAAATAGTGCGTCCCGAAGG
>CAYZAE010000002.1:0-121988 GCA_964476125.1 uncultured Verrucomicrobiota bacterium
AGCGCGGGTGATGATCGCGGCCGTAGTTGTCCTTGGTGAGTCCGCCCTGGCTGTAGATGGTGCGACCGAATTCGCCGCCCCAGATGATCAACGTTTCGTCGAGCATGCCGCGGGCTTCGAGATCGTTCATGAGGGCGTAGACCGGTTGGTCGACGTCCTTGCACTGGGACGGCATGCGGCCGCCGAGGTTGGCGTGGTGATCCCAGTTGTTGTGGTAGACCTGCACGAAGCGGACGCCCCGTTCGACGAGACGACGGGCGAGCAGGGCGGTGTAGGCGAAGGTTCCGGGTTTTTTGGCTTCATCCCCGTAGAGCCGGTAGGTGGATTCCGGCTCGTTTTTGACGTCCATGAGATCGGGGACGCTGGCCTGCATGCGGAAGGCCATTTCGAACTGCTGGATGCGGGTGTGCGTTTCGGGGTCGCCGAGGGATTTCCGGGTCATCTCGTTGAGATGCTGGAGCCGGTCGAGCTGGCGTCGGCGCAGTTCCGGCGGAATGCCGGGGGGATTGTTGATGAACAGAATCGGGTCGCCCTGGCTGCGGAACGAGACGCCGGAGTGTTCCCCGGAGAGATAGCCGCTGGACCAGAGCCGGGCCGAAATGGCCTGGAGCTGTTCCTTGTTGGACGGTTCGGCGACCAGCACTACGAAGGTGGGCAGGTTGCTGTTGATCGAGCCGAGACCGTAGCTCACCCAGGAACCGAGGCAGGGGCGTCCGCCAATCTGATTGCCCGTCTGCATGTTGGTGATGGCGGGCTCGTGATTGATGGCTTCGGTGTACATCGACCGGATGAAGCACATGCGGTCGACGCACTTGGCCGTCCAGGGGAGCACCTCGGAAACCCACATCCCGCTCTGCCCGTGCCGGGCGAACTTGTATTTGGAAGGCGCGATGGGGAACCGGGACTGGCCCGAGGTCATGGTGGTCAGGCGCTGCCCGTTGCGCACGGTCTCGGGCAGATCCTTGTCGTACCAATCCCCCATGACGGGTTTGTAGTCGAAGAGATCCATCTGGGACGGACCCCCGACCATGTGCAGGTAGATGACGCGCTTGGCCTTGGCGGCGAAGTGGGGCAGATCGGGCAGTCCTCCGGCGTGACCGCCGGCGAGGGCTGGAGCCGAAGCGGGGGCCGGGCTTTCGGCCCAGGCGCGGAGTTTGTCGCCGAGCAGCGTGGACAGCGCCGCCGTGCCGAGAACATTGCGGCCGCTGGCGAGGAACTGCCGGCGCGAATAGGCCGTGGAAAGTTCGGAGGGATTCACTTGTTGAGGGTCTCGTCGAGGTTGAAGAGCTGGTTGGCGACCAGGGTCAGCGCGGCGAGCTGGACCACGCGGTTGGAAACGGACTCGGGCGAGCGGGCTTCGCCGACGCCCAGGAGTTTGACGGCTTCCTCCGGTTCATCGCGGTAGAACCCGGACATTTCCCGGTAAGTATCCGCGACCTCCGAAAGTTCCTCACGACTCAGCGGCCGGGAGAGGATCTGCCGTCCGATGCGGTCGAAGGCGTTTTCGGGGATGCCCTGGGCTTCGTCGAGGGCGTGGCCGGCGACCATGCGGGCGGCTTCGATGAACTGGGGATCGTTGAGGGTGGCGAGGGCCTGGAGCGGGGTGTTGGTGCGTTCCCGGCGGACCGTGCACGATTCCCGGCTGGGTGCGTTGAACAGGTCGAGCACCGCGGGGGGAGCGGATCGTTTCCAGAAGGTGTAGAGCGATCGTCGGTAAAGGGCGGCGCCGGAGTCGCGCTGGTACTTGCGGGTGTTGCTTTCGGGCATGGCGACCGCCTCCCACACCCCTTCGGGCTGGTAGGGTTTCACGCTCGGACCGCCGACCCGCGGGTCGAGCAGTCCGGCGGCGGCGAGGGCGTAATCGCGGACCATTTCGGCATCCATGCGGAACCGGGGTCCGCGGGATAGCAGCCGGTTGGCAGGGTCTTTCTCGAGTTTTTCAGGCGTGGTGGCCGCGCTCTGGCGATAGGCCGAGGAGGTCACCAGGAGTCGGAACAGATGTTTCACGTCCCAGCCATTGGAGGTGAACTCCGTGGCCAGCCAGTCCAACAGCCCGGGATGGATGGGCGTCTCCCCCATGATGCCGAAGTCCTCGGCCGTCTTGACCAGGCCCGTGCCGAAAATCTCCTGCCAGAAGCGGTTCACGGTGACCCGGGCGGTGAGCGGATTTTCGGGGGAGACCAGCCAGCGGGCGAGACCGAGGCGGTTGGTGGGGGCGTTCTCGGGGAACGGATGGAGAACCGCTGGCGTGGCGGCCGGCACCTTGTCCTTGGGATGGTCGTACTGGCCCCGGAACAGGATCGCCGCCATGGGCATCGAGTCCTTCTTTTCCTGCTGGATGTGGGTGACCGGGTACTTGAGGCGGATGCCCTCCCGTTCCGTCTCCAGGCTGGCGAGGTTCTTGCGGGCATCCTGGAACGGCGCGTAGCTGAGCAGGAAGAAATCGAGCATCTCCTGGCGCGCCTCGGGCTTCCATTCCGCCAGCGGCGTTCCGAGCAGGGAGCGGACGTCCTCGATCCGGGCAATGGCGCGGACCTCGGGGCCGGCGAGTTGGCGGCTGTAGAGTCGGAAGTCCTGCACGGCGCCACCCACGAAGGACGGGCCGGAGCTGCGTCGACCCAGTCGGAGCGAGGTGGTGGAGCGGATCGTGTCCCGGACGCGTCCGGGGCCGTCGGTCTCCGTCTCGGCGGCGGCGCCATCGACATAAATCCGGACCCCTTCCGGTTTGCCGGTGCCGTCGAAGGTCACCAGCACATGTTGCCAGGCGCCCTTCTTGGCGACCCGTTTCTTGGTGCGGACCTTGAGCGCGTTCTCGGGCCATTTCTGGACGAAATGGGCGGCGAACTGGCCCTGTTGAATCCAGAGATCCCAGCCCCGGTGATCCTTTTCCTCGTCCATGCGGGCGACGATCGCGGCAGTTTCATTGAAGGCGTCCGGGACGAACACCCAGCCGCCATAGGAAAAGCCCTGGCCGAGTTCGAAATCCCCGGCGTCGCCTAGGTTGATGGAGCCGTCCTTGTCGAAGTGCAGGGCGGAACCGTTGTGGCCGAGGGTTTCCCAGTGCGTGGGGCCGTCGGGACGCCGGGTGGCAGCCTGGCCGGCGGCGGTGACCGCGAGTTCCTCGCCGCGGCCTTCGTTCAAGGAGGCGCGAAGGTCGAGACCCACGAGCAAATCGCGTTCGATGGATTCGATGCGCAGTCCGGTGGCCCAGGGCTCGAACGGTTTCTCGGCCTCCTTGCGCCGGACGTCGACATTGGTCTTCGCGAGGGTGATTTCCTGCGGCAGATCGCGCCAGCGGGCCCGGTCACGGGGATCCTCGATGACGGTCATGCTGGCGTTGGCGCCGTCCTTCACGTTGCCGTCGAAGCCCCCCTGGGTGGTGTTCCGGAAGAAGGCGGCCATGGAATAGAAGTCCCGCTGGGTGAGCGGGTCGAACTTGTGGTCGTGGCAGGCGGCGCAGTTGGCCGTCAGTCCAAGCCAGACCCAGGAGGTGGTGGTGACGCGGTCGTTGGCGTAGTTGACCTTGTTCTCCTCCTCGATGGTGCCGCCCTCGTTGGTGGTGGCGTTGCAACGATGGAACCCGGTGGCGATCAGCTGGTCGTCGGTCGGATCCGGCAGCAGATCCCCGGCAAACTGGTCCACGGTGAAGCGATCGAAGGGAAGGTTGGAGTTGAAGGCGCGGATGACCCAGTCCCGGTACGGCCACATCTCCCGGTAGTTGTCGAAGTGCAGCCCGTGGGTATCGGCGTAGCGGGCGGCATCCAGCCAGTAACGTCCGCGGTGTTCCCCCCAGCGCGGCGAGTCGAGGAGCCGACCCACAAGTCGGTCATAGGCATCCTGGGATCGGTCGGCGACGAAGGCCTCGACCTCGGCCGGGGAGGGCGGGAGACCGGTGAGGTCGAGCGACAGCCGGCGGATCAGGGTCCGACGGTCGGCTTCCGGCGCCGGGGCGAGTCCCTGGGATTCGAGGCGCGCGAAGAGGAAGCTATCGATCGGATTGCGGATTCGGGCGGCCACCTCCGGGGAGGCGACGGTGGGCGTGGGAGGGCGTTCGGGCTTGAGGAACGACCAGTGCGGCTGCCAGACGGCGCCTTCCGCGATCCACCGTTTCAGAAGCTCCTTCTGTTCCGGGGTGAGCGTCTTACGCGATTTCGGCGGGGGCATGACGTCGTCCGCATCCGCCGTCACCAGCCGTTTCCAGAACTCGCTCTCCTCCGGTTTTCCCGAAACCACCGCGGGGCCGCGTTTGGGGGTGGATTCGAAAAGACCCTCGCGGGTGTCGAGTCGAAGGCCGGCCTTGCGCGAGCCAGGGTCCGGGCCGTGGCAGGCGTAGCAGTTGTCGGAGAGGATGGGTTTGATGTCCCGGTTGAAGACCAGCGGGGCTGCGGCCCCCTGGGTCGGCAGCGGGAGGACACCCACGACGAACAGCAACAGGGAGAACAGCGCGGGGCGCGGGGTCGGAAACGGGGTGGCCGGGACGCAGGTCGTTGCGTTCCGGGAGGCACGGGCGTGGGGCCGGAGAGCGATCGGGAGCATGGGGCGTGAACTGCTCCGGATCATCAGCAACCGCGGATTGGCTGCAAGACTTTGGCGGCGGAATGCTTTGGGACGGGGCGGGTCGGAGTTCGGAGATCGGAGATCGGAGATGGGGGTTTGGAGATCGGACTATTTGGTCATGGCGGGGCGGGGGCGGGGTTTGTGGAGGGCGAGAATATCCGTCTGATGACGGTTGCCCTGCTTGTGGCCGCCATTCTTGGCGTGGCTGAAGAACGGGCTGTCGGCGGTGCTGGAGGGAAGGCCGGTGCGGACTTCCTCGACCAGTTCGGCGACGGAATGAAGCACGCGGGTGGGCTGGTAGACGTAGTCCCCGATGTCCTCGAGCTTGGTGGATCCGGTGAGCACGAGGTAGCCGGACATGCCGGCTTCGATGGCCCCGCGGATGTCGGTTTCCATGGTGTCCCCGATCATGACCACTTCGTCGGCGCGCTCGAGCGGGTTGTCGATGAGTTTGGCGCGGGCGCGATGGAACATGTAGCCGTTGGGTTTGCCGAGGTAGTAGGCCCGGCGGCCGCTGCTGGCTTCGAGGAAGGCGGCGATGGCACCGGCGCCCGGGCGGGTTTTTTCGCTGGAGACAGGACACCAGTTGTCGGGATTGGTGGCCAGAAGACGGGCGCCTTTCTCGATCAGTTCATGCGCCTTGGTCAGCTTTTCCGTGGTGGCAGCCCCTTCGCCCACCACCACGTAGTTCGGGTGGATGGCGTCGTTGGCGATCCGACGTTCGTGGAGCGCGGCGAGCAGTCCGCCTTCGCCAATGGCGAAAGCTGTGCAGTTCGGGTGCGTTTCGCTCAGGAACTCGGCCGTGTTCATGGCCGAGGTGTAGAAATGCCGCGGCGACAGACCGGAGACGCCGAGGTGCTTGAGTCGGACGGTCAGGTCCTCTGCGGTCGGGGTGGAGTTGTTGGTGAGGAAGAGGAAGGGGGTGCCGGTGGAGAGCAGGGCGTCGACGAAATCCGCAGCCCCGGGGATGAGCTGGTTTTCGCGGTAAATGACACCATCCATGTCGATCAGGTATCCGAGCTTCATGTGGACACGTCTCCTGGGTTCAGGGTTCGGAGGGCGGGGGTACCGGAAAGCTTCCAGGATTCCGGAGGCATCGGGCAGGCGGGATTGGCGCCCAACGGCCCGGAGTATTGGGCGTTCGTGGCCGGGGCGCAATGGCGCATTCCCGGTCCCCCGTGCAGCCGGCTCGGTGCCTCCCGAATGGGACGACAGGGACTGCGGAGACAGGTCGCCGCTTTGGATTCAACGCGGGCCGGGGAACCGACCTTTGCTGTGCTTCCCGAAGTTGTATCGGGCCCATCGATACGAGGGGTTCCAAGCATCGCGCTGGCCAAAGGGGATGGGACAGTCTAAGCCATTAGCGATGAACCGATCCGTTCTTGTCGTTGGATTGGCGGCCATGTTTTTCGCGCGACTTGCCTCCGCCCAGAGTGCGGGGTCGCCGCAGGGCACGGCCTTCTCGTACCAGGGCCGGCTGACCGCGGCCGGGATTCCCGCATCCGGAAGCTACGACCTCTTGGGCGCGCTTTTCGATGCTCAGACGGGAGGGAATCGCATCGGACCCCTGGTGACCAATATCGCGGTCAAGGTCACCGACGGGGCGTTCCTGACCGAGTTCGATTTCGGCGCCGGGGCCTTCAATGGACAGCGGCGCTGGCTGGAGCTGGCCGTGCGACCCAACATCGGTGGCTCCTTTGTCGCCCTGACGCCGCGCCAGGGACTCGCCTCCGCGCCCTACGCGGTCTATGCGCAGACCCCGACGGGTGCCAAGGGCGATCCCGGTCCGGTCGGTCCGCAGGGACCTCAGGGAGCGCCGGGTGCGCCTGGGCCGGTGGGACCGCAAGGTCCGCAGGGACTTCAGGGACTGCAAGGGCCTGTGGGTCCTGCGGGGCCTGTGGGACCTGCCGGACCCGGTGGGGCAGGGGAAGCCTGGGGACTGGCCGGCAATGCGGGGACAAATCCGGGCACCAGCTTTGTGGGGACCACGGATGCCGCGCCGCTTGTCTTTCGCGCGGGCAACCAGCAGGTGTTCCGATTGGAAGGCCAGGCCTCCGGGCTCCGCATCATTGCGGGGCGGAATAACGCCATCGACGTGGGATCCACCAACAGCGCGATCCTTGGCGGTCGCGAAAACACCATTGGCGCCTTGGCGCACGAAAGCGCCATCGCCGGGGGGCTGCAAAACTCGATCGGAAGCGACCAGCGGTCGGCGTTCATCGGGGGCGGGGCGAGGAACGACATCCTGGCGGACAACCAGCATGCCTTCATTGGTGGCGGGCGGGACAACCGGATCGGCACCAACGTGGTGATCTCGCTGGTGGTGGGCGGGGGTGAAAACAAGATCGGCAATAATGTCGACGGCGGCCTGATGATCGGCGGTTTCCGGAACGACATCCTCGGCTCCTCCAATCCCAATCGCCGCGAGATCGCCCCGATCCTCATCGGGGGGTCCGACAACGAGATCGGCCGGGAAAGCAATTGGGCCATCATCCTGGGCGGCGACAACAACCGCATTGGAACCAACAGCGCGAGCGCCATCGTCGCCGGCGGCACGAACAACCTGGTGGCGGACAACTGCGGATTCTCCTTTGCGGCTGGCCGGCGGGCCCGTGTGAATCATCCCGGATGCTTCGTCTGGGCGGACAGCCAGAACGCCAGTTACGCAACCGCAGGCGATAACACCTTCAATGTGCGCGCCGAGGGAGGCATCCATGCGAATGCCGACACTTCAATGTTCTTCGGCAGCACCACGCGCCAGATGCTCAACCTCTGGTCGGACCGCTACGGCATCGGGGTGCAAAGCTCGACGTTCTATTGCCGGACCGACTCGAGCGGTTCGTTCTCCTGGTTCCGGGGCGGGGAACACAGCAACAGCGCCAACACGCCTGGAACGGGCGGCGTCGAAATGATGCGTTTGACTTCCGGCGGCCTCCGGGTGAACGGCACCTTCGTCAGCGCCTCCGACCGGAATGCCAAGGAAAACTTCACCCCCGTGGATACCGCCTCGGTGCTCGAGAGGGTGGCGTCCATGCCCATCACCGAATGGAACTACAAGGACGATCCCGGCACACGGCATGTGGGGCCCATGGCCCAGGATTTTCGTGAGGCCTTCCCGGTGGGCGAGGACGACAAACACATCGCCATGGTCGATGCCGATGGCGTGGCTCTGGCCGCGATCCAGGGACTGAACCGCAAAGTCGAAGCCCAGGCCGCGGAACTCAAATCCCGCGATGTCCGGATCGAGAAACTGGAGTCTGAACTGGCGGAACTCAGGAACCTCGTGCGGCAGGTGGCCGGACGGCAGGCCGGGGGGCGCCCGTGAAGTTCCTCAAGAAGTCCCGATCCGGATCGGGGAGGCGAACGCTGGGTTGGCTCACCCTTCTGGGATTGGGCGCAATCTCCGCCGCTCTCGCCCCCAGGGTGGCCGCCAATCTGGGTGGAGGCGGCTTCGGACTCGCCGGGGGGGTGGTCGGTGGCGGAGGAACGTCGGCCGGCGGCACCTACGCGCTCAGCGGCGTGGTTCCCCTCGGGTCGGGCTCCGGCTCCCTGGGTGGGTTCTTCGAAGTCCAGGGAGGCGTCCTCCCGGGCCGTGTCGTGCCCGTTTTCAACTTGGTGATTCAGTCGGTGTTCACCAACAAACTGCTGGGCATGTCGTGGCCCGAGGATGCGACGGGTTACGTGCTTGAATACAGTCCCTCGGTGGGCCCCGATGCCGTCTGGCTGCCGACGGATCCACAGCCCACGGACAACAGCTTCCTGTCGCCCTGCGTCCAGCCCGCCCGATTCTTCCGGTTGCGCAAGCTCTGAACCGGAAGCAGTGAAGGGCATGCCTGCGGAGGGAAGGGGTGCCCGGATTCAGGAAATTTCTTCAGAAATTTCGCACCTCCCACTTGCATGCATAGAACTGCGATGCATTGTGGTTGCAGGTGAAGATCAACAAAGACCTCAATGCCGCCGTCTCCAGTGCCATTGTTCTTGGCATTCTGCAGGAGGGGGAGAGTTACGGCTACGCGATCGTCCAGCGGGTCAAGGCGTTGTCCGACGGGGAAGTCGAGTGGACGGATGGCATGCTCTATCCCGTTCTTCACCGATTGGAGGCGGAAGGGTTGGTCGTCGCCCGATGGGGAGAGTCGGAAACCGGCCGGAAGCGAAAGTACTATCAGCTGACGGCGGAGGCCCGGCCGGTGATGGAGGACGACCGGAGACAATGGCAGACGATGAACACCCTTCTCAGTCGGCTGTGGGTCCCCCCGTCCGGCGTGAGAGCCTCCTGATTTCCGGCCACCGAACCCGATGAAAACCACCTCCTTTGCCCCGGAACTGGCCGGTCTTTCCCATGAGCTGGCCGCGGAACTTGAAGACCACCTCATGGCCTGCTTCGAAGCGGGTCTTCAGTCGGGGCTGTCCATCGATCAAGCCCGTGCTGCTGCGCTGCGTTCGCTGGGGGTTCCGACCGAAATCGCCCGACGCTGCGACATGGAGTCCCGTCGGCGGTGGGCGCGTCGCGCTCCGCTGACCCTGCCCCAGCGACTTGCCATCCTGGGATGGCTCCTTCTTGGGGTGGGGTTCGCCTCCCGGGTTTGTCTGGCCTCTGATCCCAGCGCCGGTTCGATCGCCGCGTGCCTTGGTCTCTCCGCGGGTTCGCTGACCCTGGCTTTGCTGCTCCGTCGAGGCTGGGTCAGCCCCTGGTTTGGGACTTCAGCCTCACTCGGGCTCGCGCTCCTGGCTGGATTCTGGTTCTTGAAAACATCCTGGCATCCTTGGATCCAGGATTCATTCGCGTTGTCGCCGGTGGCCCTGGCCGGACTGGTCTTGTTCGGGTTGCTTTCCCTCGCCGCCGCAACCTCCGTTCCGCGACTCCAAGCCGCGTCCTGAGCTTTCATCAGCTTGCCCATCCTTGGGAGACCTGTGTCTATTGTTAATTATATAAAGCGATTTAACGCATAATTAATTGTTCCAAAATAAACCCCTGCGACAGAACCCAGCCCAGCCCATGAAACGTCCCGCATCCACCTCCAGGCCGTCCGCACTCGAACATTCGCAACCGTGGCGCAGTCTCTGGATCCTGATTGTGTCGTTGCTCCCGCTGACGGTGTTTCCCATTCAGGGTCAGGATATCCGGCGACCCGAACCGGATCCTGGGATTCCGGCGGTCCGGCCTGATCCAGGCGCCGGGGCTTCGAGTGATCCGGCGGGACTGGCTCTGCGGCTCGATTATCCGACGCTGGAGGTCTTTGAGAACCGGGCCTATATCCCCCTGTTTTTCACGGTCGTGGGGAATTACTCGGGCACCAATGACCTGATCATCCGGGCTCGATATGTCGGGGGCACCGCCACCCCGGGGGAGGACTTCGACGAGAGTCAGCCTGTTCGCATTTTGCCCGCCGCCGCGGGAGGGTTCTTTTCCTTGGACTGGGTGGCGTTGCCGCTGGTCCAGGATGAGGTCAACGAAGGGACGGAGACGGCGGCTTTCGAGCTTTCTCTCGACGGCAGCACCAATGCGCCGGTGCGCCTGGAAGTGAGCATTCTCGATGACCTGAACCCGGGGGAGGTGGGCTTCGTGTCGCAGCGGTTCCAGATCAGCGAGGGTTCGACCAACGGCTATGCCCAAGTCCGGCTCTGGCGCACGCTGAACACGCGTGATGCGGCCACGGTGAACTACCGGCTGGAGGGAACGCCCGCAGCCCTGGCGGTTCTCGGGGGGGCCACCAACCGGGTGGCCACCTTTCAGCCGGGCGAATCCCAATGCTTCGAGAGGATCCCACTGGTCAACGACACCGAGGTCCAGGGCACCCGCCTGATCACCCTGACGGTGGAGTCGGGCAGCGGTGGTTTGACGCTCATGAAGGGCTATGAAAGCGCGGTTCTGACCGTGGCGGATGACGAGACAGCGGGGGATGCATCCCCGCTCGTGATTGCCGATGCCTCGGCGGAGGACGGTAGGCGCGGGGTCCAGTTGAGCACCACCGTGCCGAGGGGTTACCAGGCCCGGCTGGAGTATTCCGACAACGGCATCGCGGGGCCGTGGCAGTTGTATTGGATTTTCGAGGGAGCGGACACGGAACGGATGACCTTCAATTCGTATGATGCCTCGGCCATGCGAATGTTCCGGATCCTGCCCCCGGAGCCGCTGGACTTCACCTTTCCCTGGTGACGTCGCGTCGCGGGGGCCTCACTGGGGAGCCAGTTTCACGGTCTTCTTGAGGCGCGCGCTGCGCACGGCGGCATCGACGATTTCCTGGCCGATGCGGCTGATGGGAAGGCTCACCGGGCCTTCGAGCGGCTTGCCGGTTTCGAGGCAGTGCACGAAGTACTCCACCGGATTGCGGTGGGGAGCCTTCGGGGCGGGGGCGGCGATGCGGTGGGGTTGGGGGCGTCGACGGGTCTGGACGGTCACGTGATCGTCGTAGTCGAAGTTGCTGATCGTGCCTTCGGTTCCGGCGATCACGAAACCGCAGCGGGGCTGGGGTTGGAGAATCCAGGGGTCGGTGAAGGTGCCCCAGCGCGTTTCGAAGCGGGAGAGCCCGTGGGCATAGCGGGCGACCACGATGCTGTGTTCGTCCACCTCCAGACCAGGCGGTTCGTCGACCACCGCCGTGACCTCCAGGGGCCGGCGTCCGCCCTGGTACCAGGTGCCGAGCGTGGTGCCGTAGCCGAGGTAGTCCAGAAGCGAACCGCCGCCGTGGGCGCGCTTGTAAAACCAGGAATCCGGCTTTTCCCGGGCGACCTGGGCAGCCGTTTTTTCGTCCTTGTCGGCGCCGTGCCAGAGCGGTCCGCGGTTCCCGCCGAAATGCCAGACATTGAGCACCTCTCCGATCGTGCCGCGGCTGACCAGATCGTGGGCCTTACGGTGGGAGGCCACCCACTGGAGCGGCCAGTTGATCATCAGCTGGCGGTCCTTGGGCATGGCCCGGACCATGGCGTCGGCCTCGGTCAGGGACGCGGCGAAGGGTTTTTCGACCAGGATATGCGTACCGAAAGGGGCGACCTTGCGCACCCATTCGCCGTGGCGCGAAGCCGCCGGACAGAGGATCACGAGATCAGGGCGCGTGGACTCGAGGCATTTCCGGTAGTCGCTGAAGACCGACTCCCGCGAGATCCCAAGTTTGCGCACGGCCTCCTCCATCCGGGCCGGCTGTTCGTCGGAAATCCCGACGAGTTCGATGCGCGGATGTTCGGAGGCGAACCGGAGCAGGTCGCCCATGTGGAAGTGGTCGAAGTTGATTCCGGCGAGGCGCCAGGTTTTGCGTTTCATGGGGCTGGGATTTCGGGGCTGGGGAAATTGTCCCGGAGCCGGGGTTCCGGCCAAGGAGGAATCTGCGCGGGAGAAGGCGGACGCCGCGCTTGCGGGGAGGGGGCGCTCCGTGAGACACCGGGGCGACGAGACGACCATGAGCCTGACGACGTTTTCCTTTCCGACGCCCACACGATATGGCGCCGGAGCCCTGCGCGAACTTCCGACCCACCTGACCCGGCTGGGCATCAAGCGCCCGCTGGTGGTCACCGATGGCGGCCTGGTGAACACCGACGCCTTCAAGTCCCTGGTCGCCGTCCTGGGCGAGGCCGGTCGGGACCGCGACTGGTTTGTGTATTCCGGGGTCCATCCCAATCCCGTGGAGAACGACGTCCGGGAATCGGCCGCGCTCTTCGTGGAGAAGCAGTGCGATGGCGTCATCGCGATCGGTGGAGGCAGTCCGTTGGATGCCGGCAAGGCGGCGCGCCTGCTGGCGAAGCGGCCCGGGTTTGATTTCACCAAGTTCTATTCGGAGCCGGCGGACTGGTCCGGGTTGGCGCCTTTCATCGCGATCCCGACCACGGCGGGCACGGGCAGCGAGGTGGGGCGGAGTTCGGTCATCACGCTGGATGCCACCAAGCGGAAGGCGGTCCTGTTCCATCCCGAACTGCTGGCCAAGCTCGTGGTGCTGGACCCGGAACTGACCGTGGGCCTCCCGCCGAAACTCACGGCCGCCACGGGCGCGGATGCGCTGACCCACTGCATCGAGAGCTACACCTGTCCGCAGTTCCATCCCATGTGCGATGGCATCGCCCTCGAGGGCGTGCGCCTGATCGTGGAGGCGCTGCCCCGGGCGGTCCGGGACGGCAGGGATCTCGATGCCCGCGGACGCATGCTGGTGGCGGCGGCGATGGGGGCCGTGGCGTTCCAGAAGGATCTGGGCGTGGTTCACTCGATGGCGCATCCGCTGTCCACGATCTGCGGCATGCATCACGGCCTGGCGAACGCCCTGTGCCTGGTGGCGGGCATGAACTTCTGCGCGCGCCGCAAACCGGGGTTGTACCGACAGGTCGGCCTGGCCTGCGGCCTCGACGTGGTGGGGTGCACCGACGGCGAGGCGGACTGCAAGACCGTGGGATTCATCGTGCAATTCCTGGCGGGCCTCGGACTCAACACGAAGCTGCGGGATCACGGCGTGAAGCCGGAGCAGCTTGAGGCGCTCGTGGACCAGGCCGTGGATGATCCCTGCCACAAGACCAACGCCGTTCCGGTGAGCCGGGAGGATTTTCGGGCGCTTTATCTCGAAGTCCTCTAGCCCATGAGCGGCGCGGCCGGGAACGATGGGGGCGGGGACCCGGGGGATCGGCACGGGGACGAACGACTGCTGCGCCAGCTTGGTTACGAGCAGGAGCTGGCGCGGCGGATGAGCGGGTTCTCGAACTTCGCCATCTCCCTCTCGATCATCTGCATCCTGGCGGGAGGCATCACTTCCTTCCACGTCGGCCTTTGCTCCGCGGGCGGCGCGAGCATCGGCCTGGGCTGGCCGCTCGTCTGTGCTTTCTCGCTCTGCGTCGCGGCCACCATGGCCCAGGTGGGCTCCGCTTTCCCGACCGCCGGCGGACTCTATCATTGGGGCAGCCTTCTCGGCGGTCGCGCGTGCGGCTGGGTGACGGCCTGGTTCAATCTCGCCGGACTGGTGACCGTGTTCGCGGCGATCGACGCGGGTGCGTACGACTTCGCGACCGCGGCGTTCGGGTGGACCCCGGATCCGGGGCGCGCTGCGGTGACCAAGACGATTGCGGTTTCCCTGATGATGCTGTCGCAGGGATTGCTGAATCACTACGGCATCCGCCTGACCACCTGGCTCACCGATCTGAGTGGCTGGCTGATCCTGGGCGTGGCGACGGTCCTCACCGTCGCGCTTTGGCTGGCCACGCCGCATCCGGACTGGTCGCGGTTGTGGACCTTCACGAACTTCAGCGGTCTTCCCGAGGCCTCACCCGTGTTTCCCAAGCAGTCGGGTGTTCCCTGGCTGTTCGCCCTGGGACTCCTGTTGCCGGCCTACACCTTGACCGGTTTCGACGCCTCGGCGCACACGGCGGAGGAGACGATCGGGGCGTCGGTCAACGTTCCCCGTGGCATTGTCCGCTCGGTCCTGGTTTCCGGCCTGTTCGGCTGGGCGATGATTGCGGCCATCCTGCTGGCCATGCCGGACGTCCGGGAGGGGGCTTCGAAGGGGTCGGAAGTGGTGCCCTGGGTGATGCGCACTGCGTTGCCCGGGCCTCTCGCTCTCCTGCTGCTGGGAGGAACCGTGGTCACCCAGTACCTGTGCGGACTCGCAGCGCTGACCTCGGCATCCCGCATGACCTACGCCTTCGCGCGGGATGGCGGCCTGCCGTTCTCGGGAATCCTGAAGACGGTGAATCCCAGGACCCGCTCGCCCTCGGGCGCGGTCTGGAATTCCGCGATGGTGTCGGTGGTGCTGGTGGTCCTGTTGCGGTACGAAACCATCGCTGCGGTGGGGACGGTGTTTCTGTACCTCAGCTATGTCCTGCCGGTGGCCGCGGGATGTCTGGCCTACGGCGGCCGGTGGCGGCGCATGGGACCGTGGCATCTCGGAGTGTGGTTCCGCCCGCTCGCGGTGGTGTCGGTGCTGGGCTGTCTCTTTCTGCTGGTGATCGGGGTGCAGCCCCCGAACGACCGGGCGCTTTGGATTGTGGCGGGTTCCGCGGTGCTGATGGGGGGCATCTGGTTTGGGTTTGAGCGGCGACGTTTCAAGGGGCCCCCGTTGCCGCCTCTGGGGGATTGAACCGCGGGGCGGGCACGCCGGATCGACGATTGAGAAAGCCGGGGTCGCCGACCCGGGTTTATCAATTCACGGGGTGAAGCAGGGGTGGGGTACGAAGATACCCGAGCACTGACTCAACACCCATGAAGCAACTCGAAACCCTTGCCGCACCGCGTTCGCAGACCCGCCCCGAACAGAAACCGCACTCTGGCGATTCCCGGACCCGGGTTGGGACCGTGGAGGTCCGGGGCCGGATCCCGCTCTGGATCAAGTGGGCCTACACCGCCTTCATGGCCGTGCTGGTGCCCGTGTACTGGACGAAGTACGGCCCGACGAACTTCCTGTATTTCTGCGATGTCGCCCTGTTCCTGACCCTGATCGGGCTTTGGACGGAGAGCCGGCTGCTGCTGTCGATGCCCGCGGTCGGGATCCTGGTCCCGCAGGCGCTCTGGTGCGCGGATTTCGGAGCGAACCTGGTGGGATTCCATCTCACCGGCATGACGAATTACATGTTCGATGCGCAGCGCTCGCTGTTCCTGCGCGGCCTGTCCCTGTTCCACGGCTGGCTGCCGTTTCTCCTGGTCTACGCGGTCTGGAAGGTGGGGTACGAACGCCGGGCCTGGGCGGCCTGGACGGCGGTGGCGTGGGGACTCTGCCTCTTCTGCTTCTTCTTCATGCCCCCGGCGGGACCCGAGTTCGCCGGTCGACTGACGCCGAACAACATCAATTACGTGTGGGGCTTCGACGACGCCCAACCGCAGTCCTGGCTTCCGGCTCCCGCCTATCTCGCCGCCTGGATGGCGGCTCTGTTTCTGATCGCCTACACCCCCACCCACTTCCTGCTGCGCCGGTTCAGCCGGGGCTCGGGGCGCTGATTGCGACATCACTTTCTCCCGCGCTGCGCGCGCCGACGCATAGGAGTCCCAAGTCAGCGGAGAAACCCATGATGGCGTCCCATCCAGTAGGGCAGCAGCCAGAACACCCCGTCGCTTTCGGTCATGCCGCCTTCGCCCTGGGACGACAGCCAGGGATTCTGGTCGGTGCGCGAGTAGCCGATCTCGGAGGGCGGGAGGAGTCGGCGGGTCTGCCAATGCTCGAATTCGGGAGCGCGCCGGATCCCCACGTCTTCGCGGTTCCGGTTGTCGATGTCCCAGCGGACCAGATCCAGCGGAGTGTCACGAAGGAAGGCCATGGCTCCGGAAAGATTGGCCCGGCGCGCGGAACCGAACCGGGCATAAAGAAACTCGAAGAACGGGTTGCCATCGGCGCGCACCGTCTCGTGCCAGCGTTCGAAGCTGGCGCGATAGGTGCGTCGAAGCGCGGGATCCTGCTCGAGTGCGAGCAGCGCCGGGTAAGCAAAGGCGAGCAGTTCGAAGTCGATGTAGGTCCGCCAGGCGGGGTTGAGGTTCGGCGCCTCGAGTGCGTTGCGGTCGTAGTGATGGTCCCGGATGAGCCCCCGATACGCGCTCTCGAACCGAGCCTCCCCGCTCACGTGCGCCGCGAGCTTCAGGAAGGACAGGATCTCCAACGAGTTGATGCCCCGTTCCATCTCCCAGTTCGGATCGCCGTTCAACATTTCCGGCGCCCAGATGCCCCAGCGGGTGGGCTGTCCGTCAAGGTCGCGAAGGACAAGGCCCCGCGAGAGCAGGTGATCCGCGATTCGCACCACCTGCTCCCGAACCCGGTTCCGGTCTGCGGGATCGTCCGCGAGTTCATGGAAAACGAAATAACCGAAGAAATGCGCGGTGACCTCGTCGCTGCTGGTGTCGCCCTTCCACAGCCAGCGGCCATCGGTCGAGGGACGCCAGCGGACGGGCACATATTTATTCCGGGGATCCCGGGCGCGTTCCTCCGCTTGCGTCTCGGGGGCGAGGGTGAGGTTCGGGTCGTGCATTTCCTTCCAGTCCGGGGGCACGACCGTGCGCGCGATGAATCCCGGATTGCCGGTGATGCGCTCCAGGAGTTCGCAGGCGGAAAGGGCGCGTCGCGCGGCCGCCAGGGCCGCTGGATCGCGGGTGACCGCGTAACGGTAGCTTTCCATGGCCAGCGCCAGCGCGGTGTACCCCCCGTCGTTGTCATCGTCCATCGGGCCCCACGTCGAGGTGTCCCCGGGCTTCTCGAACCGGCATTTCTCCACAATTCCCGGCGGACGCACGTGCCGGGCTTCCAGGGTCTCGTGGAAGCGCGCGGCCTTGTCGGCGAACGTCACCGGCGCCGATCGAAGCTCACTCACGCCTCCGGCGGTCGCGATCCAGGCGGTGCCGTCCTTGGAGAAGGCAATGTCCCGGACCTCGTCATGCAACAGCCAGCGGCGTCCGCGTCGCACGCTCCACCGCGCGCCATCGGCCCGCGCAATTCCTGACTCCGTGCCCGCCCAGAGACGTCCGGAGGGGTCGAAGGCCACGCACCGGACATCGGAGCAGGGCAGGCGGCCGGGTGCGTCGAGTGTCCTCGCGAGTCGGTTGTGCCGGAATTCCTGCAGTCCTCCCAGGGCTGCGGCATACACTTCGCCGGCAGGGCCGAGGGTCAGGTCGCGCAGGGCAAAGCTGGCCGAATCGCGACGGCCGCGAACGTACGAGCCGGTGTCGCCACCCCCCTCTTCCAGGGCGTGATAGAGACCCATGCCGGTGGCAATCCACCAGTCCCGGTTCGGCCCCGCGACGATCGCGCCCAGATACCGGCTGGCAGGGAAGGGCATTGATTCCGCGCGGGATTCCCGGACCCGGTGGAATCCGGCGGGCCCTCCGGCAAGCACGGTTCCGCCCGCATCCAGTCCGAGCGCCACCACGGGTCCCGGAACTCCCTCGATCCGGGTGAAGCCCTCCGGGCCGGCGCGATGCAGTCCCTGCCAGGTCCCGATCCAGACCACTTCACCCCGGCCGCCGAGGCAAAACGCCGGACCGAGGGAGTTGGTCGACCGGCCTTGCTGGGGGTGAAGTTCCTGCCAGCCGCCGCGTTCCCGGGATTGGCGGAAGACACCCCCGGCCGTGGCGGCCCAGACGACCTGGTCGCTTGTCACGAGCACCTGCCGGACGTCGTTGGCCGCCGGCAAGGGCAGGGGATGGGGAACGTGGACGTCGTGCGGAACCGGAATGTCCTGCCAGGCAGCGCGGCCCGCCTGGAGCGCGGACGCGGCAAGAAGGGGAAGCATCGCAAGGCACGCTCGAACCCGGAACCGGTCGGTTGGCGGGCGGGTCGGGGGACGGCGGATCATGGGTTTATTCCCCGGAATCCGGGGTGTTGTGACGGAGCCGGCGGAGGATTCCGGATTCGCGGCGTCGGGCGATATAGGTGTGCTCGCGACGTTCCTGGGCGAGGTACTCGAGCTCGTGCCGGAGTTTGGAGAAGCTCGCGAAACGATCAGCGGCGAGGGCTCCGGACTCGAGCGCGGCCCTTACGGCGCAGCGCGGTTCCTTGCCGTGGGAGCAATCGCGGAAATGGCAGCGGACCGCGATCTCGGCGATGTCGGGGAAGGCGTCCCCGAGTCCGCCCTCCGCCAGCCACATGTGAAACTCGCGCATGCCCGGGGTGTCGATGACCAGCCCGCCCCCGGGAAGGAGAATCAATTCCCGCCAGGTCGTGGTGTGCCGCCCCTTGCCGTCGTGTTCCCGCACGTCGAGGGTCGCCTGGATGGCTTCGCCGTAAAGCCGGTTGATGAGCGTGGACTTCCCGACCCCGGAGGTGCCGACAAACACGCAGGTGCGGCCGGGTTCGAGGAAAGCGCGAAGGTCGCCGAGGCCGCGGCGGGTTTTGCCACTGACGGCGATGACCGGTGTGGAACCTGCGGCGGCGCGCGCCTCCGCCTGTCGCTCGGCTACGTGATCCCCGAGGTCGACTTTGTTCAGGATCACGACGGCCCGGGCGCCGCCTTCATGGACCATGACCAGGAATCGTTCCAGGCGACGGGGATTGAACGTGGCGTCGAGCGCCTGAACCACGAAGGCGATGTCGATGTTGGCCGCCAGGATCTGGGGGGCCGACTCGCGTCCAGGCACCTTGCGCGAGAGCGAGGTGCGGCGGGGCAGGACATGATGAATGACCGCCCGGCTTTCCCCGGCTTTCCGCCGCAGCGCCACCCAGTCGCCCACCTTGGGAAGGTCGGCCGGACTGGCAACGTCATGGTGGAGGCGTCCGGCGATGCGGGCGGGGACCTCGCCCTCCGTCGCGACGGCCGAGAAGGCATGCTTGTCCTCCAGAGCGATCCGGGCGGGAAGAAGGCCGGTGGCTCGGTGGGGTTCGAAATGGGCATCCCACGTGGCATCCCACCCCAGATCCTGAAGGTCAACCATGCGTCAAGGAACCGAATCGTAGCGGGGCCGGGGGATGGGCTCCAACAGGAAGTTCGAGTCCCCGTCCCCGGACCGTTGCCAGCCTCGGGAACCGGCGCTATGAAGGCCTCGTTCCGAGGGAATTACGCATTATGAAGATGAATAGAATTCATTCCAAGACATGGAAGAAGGCGGGTGTGGTCATGGTTCTGGCGGCTTTGGCGGCCGGACCGATGGTTCGCGGCGCGGACGGGACCGATCCCAAGGCGCTGCGCAAGCAGGCGCTGGAACTCATCCCCCCCGTGCCGGACAAGATGCCGGGAGCGGAGAAGGACACCGCAGCCCTGGTGAAGCTCGGGAAGGAACTGTACTTCGAGAAGGCGCTTTCGAAGAACAACAGCCAGTCCTGCAATTCCTGCCACATGGTGGAGGGAAAACGGGGCGGCGTGGACAACGAGGCGACCTCCCCGGGTGCCTTCGGCAAGCGCGGCGGCCGGAATTCACCCACCACGCTGAACGCCGGATTCCAGTTCGCCCAGTTCTGGGACGGACGCGCAGAGGACCTCAAGGCGCAGGCCAAGGGGCCGGTGTTGAACCCGGTCGAAATGGCCATGCCGGCCGAGAGCGAAGTGGTGTCGCGACTGGGGGCCATCGCGAAATATCAGGAACTCTTCAAGGCGGCCTACCCGGGAGAGGCGCAGCCCGTCACCTACGACAACATGGCCCATGCCATCGCCGCATTCGAACGGACGCTCGTGACCCACGACCGCTTCGACGCCTTCCTCAAGGGGGATGACAAGGCGCTGTCGTCGACGGAACTCAAGGGTCTGAACGAGTTCCTCACCCTGGGCTGCACCACCTGCCATTACGGACCGGTGATCGGCGGCCAGGTTTATCAGAAGATCGGGCTCGTGAACCCCTATCCCACCGACGACAAGGGCCGTTCCGAAATCACCAAGGACGAGGACGATCAGTTCAAGTTCAAGGTCCCGATGCTGCGCAACATCGCCATCACCCAGCCCTATTTCCACAAGGGCCAGGTGGCGACCCTGGACGAGGCCGTCAGGAAAATGGCCTGGCACCAGCTCGGCAAGGAGCTGTCCAAGGACCAGGCCGACGCCCTGGTCGCGTTCCTCCACGCCCTGACCGACACGGAACGGGCCAAGCCCTGACGAAGCGGCGGCAACGACATCGCGTTGCCGTCACCTGTTCCGGTTCTTCCATCAGGCGCGAACCCCGGGGTTCGCGCCTCTTTTTTCAGCCCCGGGGGAAACGCAATTGTCAACAATTTAGATGTGACCCCATTGCGTGATTGCGTGCGTTGACGTTGGGGGGCGGCCGGGTACGGTGGGTTCATGTCCCGGTTGCTGTCCTGGTTGGCGCCGCTTTTGGCGGTCTTCTTCGGAATGACCGCGTCCGCGTCGCCGACCCAGCTGATCCGTCCGGATGCCGTCTGGCGCTATCTGGCGTTGTCGGAGGGCGGCCCTCCGGAGGGGTGGGAGGGTGAGTCGTTCGACGACGCGTCCTGGGCGCCCGGACCGGCGGGGCTGAGCGTGGGCTACAGCGGCTATCTGCAAGGGGCGACAGTCATTCCCAGCTGGACCGGCAGGGGCTACGTCCGCGGCCTCGCGATGCGGCACCGTTTCCGGGTGGAGGACCCCGGGCGGATTCACGCCCTGGTTCTTCGACTGGAGTACGAGGACGGGTGCATCCTGTGGCTGAACGGCAGGGAAGTGGCGCGGCTGGGGGTGGCCGCCGGGCCGGTGCCGCGATGGGATTCCCTGGCGGCTGTCCATGGCATGGGCGCCGCGGAACTCGTGGATCTTAGCGCCCACCTCCCGAAGCTGCGGGCCGGCACCAACCTGCTGGCGATCCAGGCGTTCGACGGCTCGACCTTCGGAGCCTCGCTCTACGTCTGGCCGGAACTCCGCGCCAATTTTTCGCGGGGTCCCCTGGTTCAGAACGTGTCGAGCAACCGGTTGACGGTCGCCTGGCAAACCCTGGCGCCAACCGCCGGGCGGGTGGAGCTGCGGCGGGATCCGGAGGAGGGCTGGCAACGTCTGGGGCGGATGCCCGGGGCGACGGATCAGGCCGCCGAGATCGAGGGGCTGCAGCCGGGGACGCGCTATGAGTATCGCGTCGTGCTGGAAGGCGTCGCGGGTGATTCCGCCTCGGAACCGGCCACGGTGCGAACCTTGCGCACGCACGGGGACATCGAGTTCCTGGCGTTGGGGGACACGGGGGCTTCCACCACGGGCCAGTACGGGGTGGCGTCTGCGCTGTTCCGGGAACCGGCGGACCTCGTGCTGCATCTCGGGGACATCGCCTACCCGGGTTTGACCCGGGGCCGCCTCGATTTGCGCTGCTTCGGGGAGTACGAGCCGTCGTTCCGTTCGGTGCCTTGGTTTTTCACCTTTGGGAATCACGACGTTTACAACGGGGAGGAAGCGTACCTGGAGGCGTTTCGGCTTCCGCGGAACCCGTTGACGGGCGGTTCCCAGTTCTACTCGTTCGACCATGGCGACGCCCATTTCGTGTCGCTGTTCATTCCCTGGTGGGGTTTGTCAGGGATAGGGGCGGTCGGGGCCGATGGTGGCCGGAGCGCGCAGTACCGCTGGTTGACGAACGATCTGGCGACGACGTCGAAGCCCTGGAAGATCGTGTTCTTTCACCAGCCGCCGCACACCTCGGGGCCGCATTTCTACGATGATTACGATGTCGATGGCCGGCGCGACTCCGAACAGATGAAGGAGGCTTTGGTGCCGTTGCTGGCCCGCCTGGGCGTGCAGGTCGTGTTCAACGGGCACGATCACAACTGGGAACGATTCGCGCCGACCAACGGGGTTCATTTCGTGGTCTCGGGCGGCGGCGGCGCCTATCTCTACACGCGCTCGTATCCGGATGTGGGCAGCGCCCAGTTCGCCAGCCGGCATCACTTCACCCGGGCCCGAATCCAGGGGGACACCCTGACCGTCGAGGCGGTGGGGGAGGAGGGAGGGGTGTTTGATCGGTTCTCCATCCGGATCGGATCGCAGGGGACCCGGTCGCTGGAGGCGCCCTGGATCGAGTCCCCGGATCGTTCTCCCGGCCCGCCCAACGGGGATGGCAATACCCTGGGCGAGACGTTCGATCTGCCCGGGAAGGGTTGGCCCGCCACGACCCTGGGGACGGCCAATCTGGGGAGTCTCATCGCGGGCGTGGACGCCCGCGGGCTGAGGCTGGGGCTTCGCGATCTCATGATCTGGCCGGAGCAGACGGTGGTCCTGCTGATGGGCGCGGAGTCGTCGACCGGGGTGGCGCAACTCCCGGACGCCGGGGCGAACACCCTCCATCCGTTGCGGTCGGTTCGACTGGCCTTTCCCGAGGACCGGCCCTCGATGGTGGCGCTTCTGGGGGACGAGCTTGCCGATGGGAACTTTCCCGGGTGGACGCGTCCGGGAACCGGCACGGCCGTCGGACAGGGGGTGTATCGATTGGATGCGAGTTTCTCGGAGGTGGCGGGTGCGGCCCTGCGGCAGTTCAACCGTTCCCCGGAAGTGGGAGGGGTGCCGGTTGAACAGAACGCGGATTTCGCCGTGGTTTCGCTTCCCTGGGGGGCGATGCCGGGCGTTTTTCCGGGCGACACGATCTCGGTCCGGGCGGTGGTGGTGACGGCCTCGCGCGGTGAACGGGCGCTCCCTCTGGCGCTGGAGGAAAGTTATCTGGGAGTCGACTGGTCGCGGAATGCCGAAGGCGTCGTGACCCTCGGGGCTCTCCGGATCCGGCTGGCCTCCGAGCCCGAGGGGCCAGGGGAGGCAGCGGGCCCGGTGCTGGTGGCGCGCAGGGTCGCGGACGGCGTCTCGCTCAGCTGGTCGACCCGCGTCGGGCGGCGTTACGAATTGGAGGCCTGCGAGCAATTGCCCGGCGCCTTCCAGCCTCTGCCGGTGCCCGGCTTCCCTCGCCGCGCCCTGTCGGACATGGAATCCGTCACGGTCCCGGGGAGATCCAGCCAGGCCTGGTACCGGGTGCGGGAACTCCCGTAGTCCGGTCTTGTTTCGGCTCCACCCTTGCCCGGACAGTTTCCCCATGATTTCGGTGCAGCCCCGGTTTCCCGGCGCGGTGGTTTGGTTTCGTGCGTTGCTCCTCTCCGCGATGCTGGTGGCAGGCTTCGCTCCCCGGTTGCGCGCCCAGGACACCCCGGCCTCCGAGGCTGAGGTCCGGGCCCTTCGTGAGGAGCTCCAACGCGCCAAGGCCGAGGCCCAGGCTCTGAAGGACGAAAATGCCCGGCTGAGAAACCAGGCCCCGGGCGCCGCCCCGATCGCGGCTGCGGCTCCTGCCCCCGCGGCGATCCCGGCGACGGGGGGAAGCCCCCCGCCTGCCTCCGTGCCCGCGGCGACGTTGGTGCCGGCGAGCCCGCTCCGTTCAGGCGCCATCACCCTGCCGGCTCCCGTCGCCGAGGGGACCGCGGTGAGCGTCGATCAGCTGCTTCAGGAATACCGGACCAGCACGCTGGGTGGTGATGCCCGGTACAAGGGGCGGCGCATCCAACTCGCCGGAACGGTCCGGGGCTTCAAGAAGACCTTCGTCGGACTCTCCTGGATCGTGGAGCTGCAAGCGGGTGACAAGCTGGGCATCGTCCGGTGCACCGTGAGCTTCCCAGGGTTGAGCGATTTCCGGCCGTCGCAGGGCAACCGCCTGCTCGAGGGGCGCAAACCGTTCCGGGCCTGGCAGAAAATCCTTGAGACGGGCGAAACCCTCGTTGTCGAGGGCGAGGTGGGGGGGGTGGATGGCGCCGTGGTGTTGCTGAAGGATTGCCGTCCGGTGAAGGCCGATTAGCCACGGGCCCCGCCGCGTCGCAGCGGCCCAACCCTCCCGGCAGCGGTTCCCCGCCGCGCCGTTGTCTAACTGCCCGCGGGAAGGCGTGACTCAAGGAATTCCGCCGCCCGACCACAGAGCACCGGCCAGTCCAGTTCGGCGGCCACCTTGGCCCGTGCAGGTTCCACCGCGGCCTGGCGTGCCGACGGCGGCAGGTCCAGCCACCGGACGATCTCCCGCGAAAACCCCGCGCCGTCTGCGGCGGAGAATCGGATCCCGTCGAATCCCTGGAAATAACGCACTGCGCTGTCGAGCGGCGTGGACACCACGGGCAGGCCGAGCGCGAGGTATTCGACCGTCTTGGCGACGAAGGCGCAGTGGGTGCCGGTGGAGGGCTGGTACGGGGTGATGCCCACCGAGGCCTCGGCCAGCGCTGCGGGAATGCGGTCGTAGGGGATGAATCCCGTGGTTTCGAGGGCGACACTTGGAACCTGTTGGCGCACATCCGCCAGAAACGAAGCCAGCGCCGGTGTCGGAGGACCCACGAAGCGGAACCGCGTCCGGGGCCGTTGCCGGGCGGTTTCGACCACGGCGGTGCGAGCGATGGCCCCGAGGTGATGCTGGTCAAAGGATCCGTGCATGACCACCACCGGATTGTCCGTGGCCGTTCTGATCCCGCTCGGACGGAACAGCCGTGCGTCGTACCCGTAATAGATCGAGCGGACCCGGTCGGCGGGGAACCCCCGCTGCAGGAGGCGATCCCGAAGCCCGTCGGAAACCGTCAGGACGGCGTCGGCGTCGGATCGGGACGGGATCCCGAGTTCGAAGCGCACGAGTCGGGGGGCCATCCACCGGCGAATCCACCAGGAAGGCCACGTCTCCATGAACCCGGTCAGGCAGTCGAGGAGGTTCAGGGCGATGGGAATGCGGTGCCGTCGCTTGAGCGTCCCCGCGGCCACGGCCGAGATCGAGTGTTGGGCGATGAGCAGATCGAAACGTTCGCCCCCGGCGACCGCCTTCGAGACGAGGCGGCTCAAGGCGGCGGGGTAGGCCAGGTATTTGGGGGTGCGCCAGGGCGTGGTGCGACCCATGGCCCAGGAGGTGAACGGGCGGAACCGGATGCCAAAACGCGCCTCCACCTCGGCCTGCCGCTCGATGGAGGGGCCAAAAACAACCACCGCGTGCCCGCGACGGACCAGTTCCTGCACGAGATAGACAGCTGCGGCGGAGCCCCCTCCCGAAGGAGGATGGAACGGCTCATGAGTCAACAACGCGATGCGCACCGGGACGGCACCCTAGCCGAGGAGGGGTCCGAGGGCGAGCGCAGGTGCAGTTAGGGAATTTGGATAACTCGGCAGCCTGCCGTGAATGGCTTAAGCAAAAATACGGATGGGTTGCCATCCACATTTCAGTTTCGAAACTCAGCGGTGGAATGGTCCAGTGGGTGGGTGGGCGCGCTGCCGGGAGATTTCCCGGCATGTCTCCTGAGTTGGAAAGGCCTGAGTGAGGTTCAATTTCAAAGCGCAATGGATGAGATGGCACGGACAGCCACCCCGTCTGGGGCCGTCGGGGAGGGCGTGGCGATGGCTCGCCCCTGCGGTTCTCGTCGCGGTGCTGCTGGGCGCGGCCCTGGCGGACCGCTGGATCGAGCGGCGCCAGGGGCGGGTGGCGATGGCTCGTGAAATGAGCGCGATCATCGACCTCAAACTTCGCGCCCTGGAATGGTGGCATTGGGAGCGGTGGTCGGATGCGCGTCACTTTTCCGAGTTACTCCCTGAGTTGACCAAGATAGGCAGGGAGCCGCAGACCTCCGGCGGCCGGCCGTCGACGGGAGCCGGCGCGGAGGATCGGGAGGAACCTCTGCGGAGGTGGATGCGGTCGGTGTGCGGGGAGGAGCGCTACCTCTCGATGCTGTTGCTCGATCCGGGGGGCAGGGTGTTGATGGCGAGTTCGGAACTGGCGGAAGGGCCGGCACCGCGGGAGCTGAAGTTCCTGCGCGGCATGCCCGAGGGCGAAAGGATCCGGATCGAGGCGCTGCCCGGACCGTTTTCCGGGGAGGGACCCGGCGTGGTGGTCGGGATCCGGATTCCCGCCGAAGCGGGGAGAGGGAACGGCCCGGAGGCGGGGGGATGGCTTTTGTTGCGCTGCGCCACGAAGCGGTTCTTTTCGACGCTGCTCTCGGTCTGGCCCAGCCCGGCGCTTTCCGGCCGCACCGTGCTGGTGAACCGCGGACCCGGCCACGGTGGCGAGGTCCTGTTTTCGACAGGTTTGAAGCTCGGGTTGGAGCCGGACGCCGCCTGGATGCCGTCCGGTGCCTCAGGCGGGGAGGTGAAGGATGCCATGAAGCCGGAGGGCCCGTCCGACGCGGCGGGGAGCCGGATTCTTGCGCTGGCGCGGCCGGTCGGGTTGTTCCCCTGGGAAATGGGGGTGTGGATTAGCGCGGAGGCGGTGGATGGCCCGGCCTTTCAACATTCGCTGACCGTGATGGGCGCGGTGGGGGCGCTTCTGGGTGTGGTCCTGGGGTCGGGCACCCTGGCGAGGCGTCGACGCGAGATCGGGATGCTGGCCCGCGAACTGGAGTTGCGTCGACGAACCCAGGCGCTCGCCGAGCAGCGGGAACTGCTCAATCGCAGCCTGGTGGAGCACCTTCCGCTGCGCATCTACATCAAGGACCGCGAGCACCGGTATGTTTCGTGCAATGGGTCGCAGGCGCGCATGTTTGGCATGGATCCCGCCAGCCTGGTGGGGCGGACCGATGAGGGCCTGGACGGTCCGGAGCTCGCGGCCCGTCATCGCGCGGAGGACCTCCGGGTTCTGGACTCAGGGCGGACCCTCCAGGCGGAGGATGTGCGCGACACGGCGGATGGCAGGGTCTGGACCCACTGGGTCAAAGTGCCTTATCGCGACGAAGCCGGCCGGGTCGTTGGGGTGCTCGGCATCGGACAGGATGTCACACGTCGCAAGGAAATGGAGGAGGCCCTGCAGGCGTCCGAGGAAAAGCACCGGCTGCTCATCGAGCAGATGCTCGACGCCGTCGCCCTGCTCGAGGTCGTGTACGACGCCACGGGCAAGCCGGTCGACTACCGGTTTCTGGACGTCAATCCGGCGTTTGAGACGGCGACGGGGCTGAGGCCCTCCACGGTGATTGGCCGCTGCGTGACATCGACGCTCCCGGGTTTGGATCCGGTGTGGTGCGAACGTTTCGGCCGGACTGCGGTGGACGGTGAACCCCTCCGATTCGAGGCCTACGCGGCCCCGCTGGGGCGGCATTTCGACGTCAGTGTGTTCCGCCCCCGGCAGGGCCAGGTCGCCTGCGCCTTCGAGGACACGACCGGCCGCAAACGGGTGGAATCCGCGTTGCGAGCGTCGATCGAGGAAAAGGACGCCCTGCTGAAGGAGGTTCATCATCGGGTGAAGAACAACCTGCAGATCGTGACCAGCCTGATGCATCTTCAGTCCATGCGGCTTGAAGCGGGCCGGGAGGCGGATGCCTTCCGGAGCACGGAGGATCGGGTCCGATCGATGGCGCTCCTGCACGACACCCTCTATCGCTCGGGCAACCTGGCTCATGCCGATCTCCGGGCCTATCTGAACGGATTGTGCGCGCAGTTGGTGCATTCGTTCGGGCTTGAGTCCGGTCGGATCCGAGTCGAGTGCCGGGTCGATCCGATGCCTTTGGATCTCGACCGCGCCCTGCCGTGCGGACTGATCGTGAGCGAGTTGGTTTCCAACGCCCTGCGTCACGCCTTCCCCGGTGGCCGGAGCGGCAGGGTGGCGGTGACGATGTCCCGCGAGACGGAGGAACGCGCGATGATCGAGGTGTCGGACGATGGCGTGGGATTGTCGCCTGGATTCGATCCCGCCGCGGCTTCGACGCTTGGAATGCAGTTGATCCTGGGGCTGTCCGCGCAGTTGGGTGGCGAGGCCCATTTTTCCGTGGAACGACCCTTCAAGTGTCGCATCGACTTTCCCGTGCCGCGGGAGTCGAATGGGAATGAACCCGGCCGAGTCGCATCCGGATCCAGTCATTGATGAACAAGCCGCGGATACTGATCGTGGAAGACGAGGTGGTCGTGGCCATCGACGTCGAAAGCCGTCTGCGCGCGCTCGGTTTCGAGGTGACCGGCCGAGTGGCCACGGGCGCCGCCGGTATTCAGGAGGCGTGCGAACGGCGTCCCGATCTGGTGCTGATGGACATCCGCCTCAAGGGCGGGATGGACGGCATCGAAGCCGCGAACGAAATCCGGACCCGGACCGGGTTGCCGGTGGTGTTTCTGACCGCGCATGCGGATGACCGGACGGTGGAACGTGCCAAGCTCAGCGAACCTTTCGGCTACCTCCTGAAGCCGTTCCAGGACCGCGAGCTCAAGACCGCCATCGAGATCGCCCTGTACCGGCAGCGCACGGAATCGGAAATCCGCCGGTTGGGCATGCTCTACGCCGTGTTGAGCCGCGTGAACCGGGCGCTGGTCGGGGCCCGCACGATTCCCGCGTTCCTCGAGGAGGTTTGCCGGGCCGGGGTCGAGGAGGGGCATTTCATCCGGTGCCGCGTGGGACGGGTGGAGACCGGCGGAGCGGCCCTGGTGGGACTGGCTTCCTGGGGCGGACCGCCCTGCGCCGACCGCCGGTTGCCGGAACCGGCCCAGGGAACGGAAGCGCAGGCCGGCGGCGGCGGACCGGTCGGGTGTCCCTGTGTGACCGCCTTTTCGAGCGGAAAACCCTGGGTGGGGCGCCCGCCTGCCGAGGAGGGCAGGGAGGGATCGTGCACCCTGGCCCTCGGGGAATGCGGGGTGCGGGAGATGGCGGTGGTCCCGGTGGTTGCGGAAGGCGGGACCTGGGGCGTGTTCGCGGTCTCCTCCGATCGCCGGGATGCCTTCGGCCCGCGGGAGGTCGAGTTGCTGCTCGAGGTCGGGGCGGCGATTGGATTCGGAGTCGAACACCTCCAGCGGGAGGCCGAGCGCGAACGGGCCGAGCAGGAGACGCGGGAGCAGCGGCGGATGTTCGAGACCCTGCTGGAAGTCATGCCCGCACCGGTTTTCGTCGAGGACCTGCAGGGCAACTACCAGCGCTGCAACGAGGCCTTCGCCCGGTTCCTCGGGCTTCCCAAGGAACGGATCCTGGGACGTCCCGTGGCGGAGGTGGTCACCCGGCAATGGGCGGACCGCTACCAGCGTGCGGACGAGGCGATTCTCCGCGAGGGCCGCGGCACCGCCTGCCGCTACACCAGCGAGGTGGTGTCCGCGGGCGGCGCGACCCGGGACGTGGTGTTCCACAAGACCCTGCTGCGGGACAGCGCCGGAACCCCCGGCGGCATCATGGGCGTGATGCTCGACATCACCGACCTCCGGGAGCGGGAACGGGAGATCGCCGCCAGCGAACGCCGCTTCCGGGCCCTGATCGAGAACAGCGGAGACTCCATCGCGGTCATCGATCGGGAAGGCCGGATCCTCTATTCCAGCGTCCTTCGGGGCTCGTGGCAGGTCCAGGGGCGCGGTCAGGCGGAACGGGATTTCGTCGGGGAACAGTTCTTTTCGCTCCTTCATCCGGACGACGTGGAGCGGGTGCGCCTGCGATTCGACAGCCTGATCGCGATGGACGTCGAGACGATGTCGACGACCTACCGATTCCGGCACCTGGACGGCACCTGGCGGTGGACGGAGGCGACGGGCACGAACCGTCTGCAGGATCCCGAGATTCACGGGGTGGTGATCAATTATCGGGAGATCACCCAGCGGGTCCTGGCGGAACAGGAGTTGCGCCATCGCGAGGCGGAACTGACGGCGATCTACAACAACGCGCCGTTCATGATGTGCCTGGTCAACCGGGCCGGCAGTATCGTGCGCCACAACCGGGCCCTCGCCGCGCTGGCTGCGACCCTCGGCTATCCCCTTGCGGACCCCATGCCCGCCGATTTCATCCGCTGCCTGACCGGCCTCGACGCCTCCGTTGGTTCCGTCGCCTCCGGTGGAGCCGGCGCCGCCGGGGGTTGCGGCGCGGTGGCGTGTGCGGGGGGATGTGCGCTGCGTGAGGCTGTCCGGGACGCCTTCGCGTCGGGCACCGCCTGCCAGCAGGTGGAAAGCCGGCTGGCGCTGGCGGGCAGGGATCGTCAGCCCGAGGTTTACGTGTCGGCGGCCGCGAGCCGCATCGATCTCGGCGGGGAACCGCTGGTTCTCCTGTGCCTCGAGGACATCACCAACCGGCGCCGGCTGGAGGCCCAGTTCCTGCAGGCCCAGAAGATGGAGGCCGTCGGACAGCTCGCGGGCGGCATTGCGCACGACTTCAACAACATTCTCGCCGCGATGCTCATGAACCTCGGGTTGATGCGGAACCCGGGACGCTACGACGGGGATCCCTACGATGCCCTGACCGAGTTGGAACGTCTGGCCCAGCGGGCCGCTGACCTCACCCGCCAACTTCTGCTGTTCGGCCGGCGCCAGGTGCTCCAGGCGTCGCGCATCGATCTTAATTCCGTCATCGGCGGACTGTTCCGCATGCTCCGTCGGCTGCTCGGGGACCACATCGAGGTGCGGCTCGCCTGCGGTTCGGATCCCATGTGGATCGATGCGGATCCGGGGATGATCGAGCAGGTGATCGTGAATCTCGTGCTCAATGCCAGGGACGCCATGCCGGGCGGGGGCCGGCTGGTCATTGGAGCGGAGCGGCTTCAGGTGACGGAGGGAGGCAGCTCGGAACACCCTGATCGCCGTCCCGGCTGGTACGTCCGGTTGCGGGTGGTCGATTCGGGAACGGGCATGGAACCGGCCGTTCTCGCGCGGATTTTCGAACCATTTTTCACCACCAAGGAAACGGGTCGCGGCACCGGGCTGGGTCTGCCCACGGTGCAGGGGATCGTTGAACAGCACCGAGGCTGGATCGCCGTGGAAAGCGAGGTCGGGAAGGGCACCGCCTTCTGGGTCTATCTCCCCGCCGCCGCCGGCCCGCCCGCCCGCGAGGGCGCGGCCCGACGTGTCGATGCCCCCTCCTCCGGGGGATCCGAAACAGTCCTGCTGGTGGAGGATGCCCCGGCGGTGCGCCGGATGGTGGCCATGACCTTGCGCAGCCTGGGCTATCGCGTGGTTGAGGCCTCCGACGGCGATGAGGCGCTGGACCGCTGGAATCGCAATCCCTCGGCGATCGATGTGGTGCTCACCGACATGGTCATGCCCGGGGGGCTTTCGGGGTTGGAACTGATCGAGCGCCTCCGGTTGGCGCGTCCGGATCTCAAGGCCGTCATTTCGAGCGGCTACAGTCTGGATCTCATCCGGCAGGGCAACCCGCTCCTCCGCGGGGTTGTCTACCTTCCGAAGCCCTACCAATCGGACGGACTCGCCAAGGCGTTGCGGGAGTGTCTCGACGGTGGCGGTGGCCATTTCACGGGGGGTGCCTGAGTGCGGGGCGCACCGGGGCGGGGCGCGCGGAACCCTTCGGCCGATGCCCGAAGCGGGTAGCCACTTCCCCGTTGGCAAGCGGCGCGGCCTTCTGGAATGAATCCCGTCCATGGCCGACCCCACCAAGTATCTGCTCGACGAAAGTCGACTTCCGAAGGCGTGGTACAACATCCAGGCGGATCTTCCGCAGCCCCTGCCGCCGGTCCTGCATCCGGGCACGAAGCAGCCGATCGGGCCCGCGGACCTGGCGCCCCTCTTTCCCGACGCGTTGATCGCCCAGGAGGTTTCGCTGGAGCGGGAGATTGAGATTCCCGAACCGGTGCAGGACATCTACCGCCTCTGGCGACCCAGCCCGCTGTTTCGGGCACGGCGGCTGGAGAAGGCCCTGCAGACTCCGGCCCGCATTTATTACAAATGGGAAGGCGTCAGCCCCGCGGGAAGCCACAAACCCAACACCGCCGTGCCCCAGGCCTTCTACAACCGCGAGGCCGGCATCAAACGGATCGCCACAGAGACCGGAGCGGGGCAGTGGGGGTCCTCGCTGGCCTACGCCGGGGCACTTTTCGGCATCGACGTGACGGTCTTCATGGTCCGCGTCTCGTACAACCAGAAGCCGTATCGCCGAGCGCTGATGGAGAACTGGGGGGCCCGCTGCATCGCCTCGCCCTCGAGCGAAACCGAGTCCGGTCGGGCGATCCTCGCCCAGCGCGCGGATCACCCCGGAAGCCTGGGCATCGCCATCTCCGAGGCCGTCGAGGTGGCGGCCAAATCCGACGACATCAAGTACGCGCTCGGATCCGTGCTCAACCATGTGCTGATGCACCAGACCGTCATCGGGCTGGAGGCCTTGCAGCAGTTGGAAATGGCCAATGATTATCCCGACATCATCGTGGGATGCACCGGAGGCGGCTCCAATTTCGCCGGCATCGCCTTCCCGTTCCTCGGCGAACAGCTGCGCGGCCGGAGGAAGGTCCGGGTCATCGCGGTGGAACCGGCAGCCTGCCCGTCCCTCACCCGCGGCAAGTATGCCTACGATTTCGGGGACACCTCGCATCTGACCCCGCTGGTGAAGATGCACACCCTGGGCTCGACCTTCACGCCCCCCGGATTCCATGCCGGCGGGCTCCGCTACCACGGCATGGCGCCGCTGGTCAGCCACGTCCAGGAACTGGGCCTGATCGAATCGAAGTCCTTCCACCAGACCGCGTGCTTCGCAGCGGGTGTCCAGTTCGCCCGCACCGAGGGCATCCTCCCGGCTCCCGAGGCAAACCACGCCGTCCGCGGCGCCATCGACGAGGCCATCCGCTGCCGCGAGGAGGGGGTCGCCCGCTCCATTCTTTTCAACCTGTGCGGCCATGGTCATTTCGACATGCAGGCCTACATGGATTACCACGCCGGAAAGCTGTCCGATCAGGATTACGATCCTAAGGAGTTGGCGATGGCGCTGGCCGGGCTACCATCAGTCCCGTGACCACGCACCGACGGACCGCCGCCGCCATGATCGCCTTTCGTACCCTGCTGGGTTGGATTCTCGCCTTCGCGGCGGTCGCCGATGCCTCCGGTGCCGACGACCGTCGTAAGCCCCGCGCGGAAACCCAGCTCGACCGCATCGCTGTCCACTTCGAAATCCTGCAAAGCGATCCCGTGGGAGCGATTCCGCCGGAGATTCTCAGGGACGCCCTCGCCCTGGTCATTGTTCGCGAAACACGCGCCGGCTTCGTCATCGGCGGGAAATCAGGCGGCGGCGCGATGATGGTCCGCGGCAAGGACGGCTGGGGCGCCCCCGCCCTGGTTCGCGCCCAGGAAGGGGGCGTCGGACTCCTCGCCGGCTGGCAGAGCGCGACCTTTGTCCAGGTCCTCATGTCCCAGACCGCCGTCGATGCCGTGCGCACCAATCATTTCCGGTTCGGGGTCGGGGTGCGCGTCACCTCGGGGCCGCGCTCGATGGGGGACGAGGCCAAGACCCGGTCGGCGGGATCGGACGTGCTGGTTTATTCCGACACGGGAGGCCTGTACGGAGGCCTGGCTTTCGAAGGCGGCGCGCTGCGCCCGGACGCGCGGGCGAACCGGGATCTCTACGGGTTGGAGGCGGAGGAGGTGCTGTTCGGGGCGGCCCGTCCGGCGCCGACGCCGGCGGGACGGCGCCTCATCGAGGCGGTGACGCGGGCTCCGGCTGCGACGAAATGACGGTTTGGACGTCAACGATTCTGTTGTGGGGAGTATCCTTTCGCCAAACAACGCTTGGCCGGAGTCGATGAAAGCAGGATTATCAGTCCTAACCAAGAAGCCCGAATTCACAAGCACCTCCTTATGAAAACCTATCAGGCTGCAGACATCCGGAACTTCGCAGTGGTGGGCCATGCAACGAGCGGCAAGACCGTGCTGTGCGAGGCGATGCTCGCGACGGCCGGTGAGATTTCCCGCATGGGGAACGTCGCCGCTGGAACGACGGTTTCGGACTATCATCCGGGTGAGAAGCTTCACCAGATTTCGATTCACGCGACGCCGCTGCACCTGGAGTGGCTCGGGCGCAAATTCAACGCCATCGACACCCCCGGCTACATGGATTTCATCAGCGAAGCGCTGGTGGCGCTTCAGGTGGGGGATTTCGCTCTGGTGGTGGTCCACGCGCTGCATGGTCCCGCGCTGGGTACCGACACCGTCTGGCGGTATGCGACGCAGTACGGGATTCCGAAGATCATCGTGGTGAACGGATGCGACCGGGAGAACGTGGATCCCGAGGCGATGCTCGCCACCCTGCGTTCGAAGTACGGCCCCCGGGTCTTCCCGATGACCTGGCCGGTGAATCCGGGCCCCGGGTTCAACCAGGAACTCGACGTCATGCGCAGTGAGATCGTGACCTACGCGGGGGATGCCTCCGGGAAGTACACGGAACTCCCGGCGGACGGGAAGTGGAAGGAGCGGGTGACGGCGCTCCACCGCGAACTGATCGAGTACACCGCCGAGGCGGACGACTCGCTGATGGAGAAATTCTTCGAGAAGGGCAGCCTCACCGAGGAGGAACTCCGGGCCGGCGAACACACGGCCCTGCAGAAGCAGGCCTTCATCCCGGTGTTCTTCACCTCGGCGGAAACCAACGTCGGCGTGGCCCGCCTGATGGATTTCATCGCCAAGTACGGATCCTCGCCCATCGACCGCATCAAGATCGCGGCCAATGACGTGGAGGGGAATCCCACCGAGGTGTCCCTGACCGGCGAGGACCCGGTGCTCTATGTGTTCAAGACCACCCACGAGGATCAGTTCGGCGACCTCTCCCTGTTCCGGGTCTATTCGGGAACGGTCCATGTGAACATGGACCTCTACAACAGCGACCGGAAAATCAACGAGCGCATCGGCCAGGTCTACAGTCTCAACGGCAAGATCCGGACTGCGGTCGACACCCTCCATGCCGGCGATATCGGCGCCGCGGTGAAGCTGAAGGACACCCACACGGGAAACACGCTGTGCAGTCCGAAGCGGGTGGTGGCGGTGCCCAAGATGGTGTTCCCGAGGCCCAACGTCCACATGGCCCTGAAACTCAAGGTCAAGGGCGAGGAGGACAAGCTCGCCGCGGGTCTGGCCGCGCTCCATGACGAGGACCCGACCTTCCACTACCACGTCGATTCCGCCCTCCATCAGACGGTGATTTCGGGGCAGGGCGAACTCCACCTCCAGATCGTGTCCGAGCGACTCAAGCGCCGGTACAGGATCGACTTCGATCTCAAGGAACCCCGCATTCCGTACCGCGAGACCATCCGCGGGCGCGGTGAGTCAAAGTACCGGCACAAGAAACAGACCGGGGGCGCGGGCCAGTTTGCCGAGGTCTGGATGCGGGTCGAGCCGCTGGCCCGGAATGCGGGTGTGGAATTCACCGAATCCCTCACGGGTCAGAACGTCGATCGCGTGTATGTCCCGTCGGTCGAGAAGGGGGTGAATGCGGCCTGCGTGGAGGGGATCCTGGCCGGATACCCGGTGGTGGACGTGAAGATTGATTTCTACGACGGGAAGACGCATCCGGTGGATTCGAAGGACATCGCCTTCCAGATCGCCGGCAAGGAAGGGTTCAAGGAGGCGTTTCGCATGGCCCGTCCGTGCCTGCTCGAACCCATCTGCATCGTGGAGGTGCGGGTCCCGGACGAATTCATGGGCAACGTGCTGGGTGACCTTTCGAGTCGCCGGGGCCGGATCCAGGGGATGGACACGGCGGATGGCTACCAGGTGGTCAAGGCGTTGGTGCCCCAGAACGAGTTGTACCTTTACTCCGCTTCACTCCGGTCGCTCACCGGCGGTCGTGGCTATCACACCGAGGATCTCAGCCACTACGACCACGTTCCGGCGGATCAGGAGGCGAAAATCGTGGCGGAGAGCAAGAAGCTTCACGACGAAGAGAAACACGCTTGACGGCAAGATTCTCCGCAAGTCCGGCTTGACCGTCCGGGGGGGGGCTCTCTTAACTCCCGCCAATCCCTGTCTCACCGGTGGCCCGCCTCAGCGGGTCACCTTGCTATCTGGGTGTGCTCCGGCCAGTCACGCCGGGGTGCTCCGGGATGGTTTGGATGCGGGGAAACCCAATCAACCCCCCGGAGTTATGGCGAGCGGTCGTGTGAAGTGGTTCGACAACAAGAAGGGTTTCGGCTTTATCTCCAATGAAGCCGGCAACGATGTCTTTGTTCACTATTCGGTGATTCAAACTTCGGGATTCAAGACCCTGAAGGAAGGTGAACTGGTCGAGTTCGAGCTGGTCGAGGGCGACAAAGGACTCAAGGCCCAGAACGTGAAGCGAAGCGAGAGCGAGCCCTGAACTGAAGCCACCTCCGTCGCCCGCCCCCCCCCCCGCCTCCCCATCGTCCAGGATCCACCGGGGGAGCTCCTCCCGTCAGGCTCCGTCCCGACACCCTCCCCGGCCATACGCCCTCCGCAGGTCAGCGACGTTCCACGAGGCCCGGCCGTTCGACCGATGTCATTCTTCGGCGCTTGGACCCCCGTCCCAGACGGCTCTAGAGTCGCCCGAATGGCGGATATCCCGACCCACCTCCCGACCCGCAGTCTGTATCTGCATGTTCCGTTCTGCGCCCGGAAGTGCGAGTACTGCGCGTTCTATTCCACGAGTTCGGACGGCGAACTGGTGGAGCGTTATGTCGGCGCCCTGATCCGGGAACTGGAATTGCGCCAGCCCGATCTGCCGTCCCCGCCCGAAACCATCTTCTTCGGCGGCGGCACTCCCACGCTCCTGACCCTCCGTCAGTGGGAACGGATTCTGAAGGCCTTCGAACGATTCGGCTGGCTCGGGGCCGCGGAGTGGTCCGTCGAATCCAATCCCGCAACCGTGTCGGCCGACAAGGCGCGGCTGTTGAGGGACGCCGGCGTGAACCGGATCTCCATGGGGGTGCAGTCCCTGGACGAGGCGCTGCTGGATCGACTGGGGCGGGTCCACAGCCGCGACATGGTGTTCCGTTCGTACGAGATTCTCCGGTCCGCCGGCTTCGCGAACGTGAATCTGGACCTGATGTTCGCCATCCCGGGTCAGACGATGGAGATCTGGAAGACCACACTCCGGGAAACCCTGGCCCTGGGGAGCGACCACCTGTCCTGCTACGAGGTGATCTATGAGGAGGACACGCCGCTGTTCGACCAGATGAAGGCGGGGGAATTCGACGTCGATGAGGAACTGGCCGCGCGAATGTTCGAGGAACTGGTCGCCACCAGCGCTGCCGGCGGCTACCGGCAGTACGAGGTCGCCAATTTTGCCCGGCCGGGCCGGGAGTGCCGGCACAACGTGAATTACTGGCGGGGCGGCGCGTATGCCGCGTTCGGACCCAGCGCCTCTGGATTCGAACGCGGACAACGGTATCGGAACGTCGCCAACACCCGCCGCTATTGCGAATTGCTGGAGCAGGGAACCCTGCCCAGGGACTGGAGCGAATGCCTGGAACCCATCGCCCGCGCCGGCGAGATCGCCGCCTTCGGTCTGCGCATGAACGACGGCTGGCCCTGGGGCGATTTCCAACGGGCGACGGGGTTCGATCTCCGCCAGCATTGGAGCCGCGAAATCACCGAACTCACCACCCGGGGTTGGGGGATCGCCGATGACTCGGGATTCCGTCTGACACCGCAGGGGCTTCGCTTCGCCGACGCCGCAGGGAGCGAGTTTGTGCGGGAGAAGGTTCGTCCTGGCGGCCGCTGAGCTCCGGATTCAGAACTCCCGCCGGAGTGCGGCGAGCAGCGACCGAAACTCCTCCTCGGCAAACCGCGGATCCGAAAGGGTCTCCGCGATCTCCTGGCGCAGCATCTCGCGGTAGCGTTTGCGCAGACGGTGCACGGCCACTCGAAAGGCCCCCTCCTCGATTCCCGCGCTGGAGGCCACCTCGGCGTACGAGGACGGGTCGGTGCCCACGGTGAGGAACCGCTTCGCGTGTCGGAACAGGGCCGATCGGCCCTGGGCCTCGGCTTCGGCCTCGAGCTTCCCGATCACCGTGCCGAGCAGACTCAACGCCCATTCGCGGTCGAAGGCGGCCTCCGGCGAAGCGGTGTCCGGCGGGAGTTGATGGAATCGTTCGTCGGCGTCCTCCCAGTCCAGGGAGAGATGCACCACGCCGCCGCCGCGCTTCTGTCGCTGCGAGTGATCCCAGGCGTTGGCCAGGAAATTCTTGAGGCAGGCGAGCAGATAGGCCCGGAACCTTCCGCGTTCGGCTGCCAGACCCTCCAGGGCCGGCCCCCGGAGAAAATCCGAAAGGAAGGATTGGGTCAGGTCCTCGGCATCCTCCCGGGAATGGCCGGTGCGACGGACGTACGCGTAGAGCGGGAACCAATAGGTCCCGCAGAGTTCCTCCAGCGCCCGTTTCGATTCCGGCGAGGATCGATGTCCCGCCTGCAGCACCACCGTCCATCGCGTGGTCGCAAACCGGTCCCCGGAAGATGGGGGTGAGGTGTCCATGGATTGTTTCGAGACCGTGGGAGGCGCGGGCTGCGGGCGGGTCACGGGTCCGCCCGGAGCCGCCGGAACTGGAGCACCCAACCCGCCGGTTGATCCTCGTCGCGGGTGACCCGAAGGAGTCCCCGTCCCCCCGCCCGCGTCTGGTAGACGAAGTGCGCGGTGTACGGCTTTCCCGCCCTGGGAAGCGCGGAGATGCGGTTGTCGGCCCCCGGTCTGCCCTTCAACATTTCGGACAGTTGGGTGGGAAGCACCCGGTCCCATTCCTCCTCCGTCACTGCGGCGAGGCGGGTGTCCAGAAGATCGATGTTCTCGGACCCGACATAGGCGTCGATGCCGTTCCGCAGGGCCCAATGGAGGTCGGCGGCGAATCCGGGCATGGGATTTTCCCCCTCCTGCGCGTTCACCGGAGGAACGGCGAGCCGCCCGGTGTCGAAGTCGAGCCAGCCTTCGAACCGTTCGGGAGCCGCCTCCTCAAGGGTCGGGGGTCTATGTCGAACGGTGGAGGCGGGGGCTTTGACAGGCACCCGGGGAAAGGAGACCCAGTGGATGGGGTGCATGCGGACCTGGAAGGATTCGATCTCGCGGAGTCCCAGCCCCCTAAAGACGTGGGTCCACATGAGAAAATCGTTGGAGGGCAGGGCCTTGGCAGAGCTGGACGAATGAAGGCTACCTTCCCAATCGACGGCCACCACCTCCGAGCGCCAGAGGGGATGTTGTTTTGCGAGCATCACCGAGAACCGGACACCCTCCGGGCTTTCGCTGACGTCCTGGATGCCCACGGGGCCGGCGGGGAGTCCCTGCGGGTGATGAAGTTCGGTGGTTCGAGTCGCCACCCGGTAGGTGGCGGCCACCCGCGGCGGTTCCAGGGAGATGCCCGCGCGCAAGGTTGCCCGGGTCAGATCCTGTTCCCACTCGAAGGTCGCCCGGGTGAGTTTTTCCGGTTCGCCCTCACGAATGATTGGGGAGTCGAAGCGCGCGTAGGCCACCCTGGCCGCGGGATGGGATCCGGTAAAAATCTGCCGATTGTTTCCGCCCGGCAGGTCTTTCACCCGAAAAATGGCCTGGGCCATGACCTGGGCCGGAAACGAGGAGGTAAACCCCGGGGATCGGTAGGCAGTGGTCGGACTTCCATCCGGCAGCCAGCCCGAGCGGGTTTCGGGGCCCCCGGGCAGAAGGGCCAGTAATTCAAGGGCACCCCCGCCCGGAAGTTCCTTCAGCATCGTGCCTCGCTCAGGATCGAGCGTCGCGGTCTCCGCGGGAAAGCCACGGTCCTCGAACCAGGGAATCACCGTCCCGAGAAGCCAGGGGCGAATCATTCCAAGGGTTCCCAGGAAAACCACCCCCGCGCCGACTAATGCGGCGAGAACACCCCGGCGCGGTCGTGTCCGACCGGAAGCGGCCTGGCCTTCAGGAACCGGGGTGGGGCTGGCCGGTGGCGTGGTCGGAAGGCCTGCGGCTCCGAGGTTCTCCACGCGTTGCTTGACCTGGCTGGCGTGCTGGTACCTCCGGTCCGGATCGTTCTCCAGAGCCCGCAGCACGATGTCGTCGAGCCGGATGTCGACCTGCACCTTGCGCGACGGGGGAGCGAACTTCCCCAGGGGAAGGTCGCCGGTGAGCATCTCGTAGAAGACCACCCCGAGGGAGAAGATGTCGGCCCGGTGATCGACCGCCAGCGGGCGCTCCACCTGCTCGGGAGCCATGTAGTGAGGCGTCCCCATCACCTGGCCGTCCAGCGTGAGCCGGGAGGCGCCGGGAGCGCGCTCGGGCTCTGTGATCTTCGCCAGCCCGAAATCGGCGATTTTCACGCGACCCCGGCGGTCGAGAAGGATGTTCTCAGGTTTGATGTCCCGGTGGACCACCCCCTCGTCATGGGCGTACTGCAGGGCGTCGCAGATTTGCGGAATGATCTGGAGGGCTTCCCGCGGCGAGAGCCGGCCGGCGCGTTCGAGTTGGCGGAGGTTGGTGCCGTCGACGTACTCCATCACGATGAAGCGCAGGTGGGCCACTACGCCGAATTCGTGGACGGTGACGATGTTGGGATGGTTCAGGCGGGCGAGCGCCCGGGCTTCACGCTGGAATCGTTCCCGGACATGCAGCTCAACGTTCCTTTCGGCCTCGGGGTTCGAGGGCAGGATCTTCAGGGCGACCCACCGGTCGAGGGACGGTTGGTGCGCCTTGAACACCGCTCCCATGCCGCCCGTTCCCAGGGGGGTGATCTCCGAGAACTGGGGAAACAGGGCGGCGATCTCCTGGGGGGACAGGGTGGAATGCGGGGTGGACGGAGGTGCTGATTCGGTTTCCCCGCCCTGGGCCATCAGGCAGGCCGGGCAAAGTCCACCCGGGGCCAGCGGGTGGAGCGCTTGGCCGCAATCGGGGCAGGGGTGGGATTCCTTCAAGACGTTGGTCATGGCTTTAAGCGATTCACCACCCTCCCCAGAAGCCTTTTTCAGGCCGCGTTACAGGCAATCGTTGCGTCCCCGATTTCCAGGCCGCGCGCCTTTTCCCAGCACACCGATCCTGGAGGGAACGTGCCTGCCACGCCCGCCACATCGAGGGCGGACGGGGGCGGATGACGGATCGCTTGCGACGCGTTGGTGCGAGGCCTATAAACCCGCCATGCCCAAGTGTCGTGCGGTTCTGGCCATGGCTCTTTCCGTCATCACGCTTCACCCGGGACAGGCGGCGCCACCCCGGGCGCTGCCGACCGGAGGCGTTCCCGACGACCGCCGGCTTGCGCCGCCGAAGGATCTGGACGGCTATTTTCCGTTCGCCGTCCCGTCCAGCCGCGAGTCCTGGGACCAGCGTGCGGCCGTGGTTCGCCGCCAGATTCTGGTCTCGCAGGGATTGTGGCCCATGCCCACCCGCGGCGCGCTCAATCCCGTGATTCATGGGAAGGTGGACCGGGGCGATTACACGGTGGAGAAGGTCTATTTCGAGAGTTTCCCGGGGTTTCACGTGACCGGGAATCTGTACCGGCCGAAGAACGTGACCGGTCGTGTGCCGGGGGTGCTGTTCGCCCATGGCCACTGGACGGATGCGCGGTTGTCCGAATCGAGCGAGGCCGAGCTGCGCGGGGAGATTGCCACCGGCCAGGAACGGTTCGAGGAGGGGGGCCGCAGCCGGTTCCAGTCGATGTGTGTGCAGCTCGCCCGGATGGGTTGCGTGGTCTGGCAATGGGACATGCTGGGGAATTCGGATGCCCAGCAGCTTTCCATGCAGCTCGTGCACGGGTTTGCGAAGCAGCGGCCCGACATGAACGCACCGGGGGCGTGGGGCTTTTTCAGTCCCCTCGCGGAGTCGCATCTCCAGAGTGTCATGGGGCTTCAGACGCTGAACTCCGTCCGGTCCCTCGATTTCCTGCTCAGCCTTCCGGAGGTCGATCCCGAGAGGATCGCAATGACCGGGGCGAGCGGTGGCGGCACGCAGACGATGATTCTCGCGGCCATTGATCCCCGGGTGAAGCTGTCCTTCCCCGCGGTGATGGTGAGCACCGCGATGCAGGGCGGGTGCACCTGCGAGAATGCTTCGCTGCTTCGCGTGGACACCGGCAACGTGGAGTTCGCGGCCCTCTTCGCGCCGGGGCCCCAGGGCATGACCACGGCGAATGATTGGACCAAGGAAATGGCGACCAAGGGGTTTCCGGAACTGAAACAGCTCTACACCCTGCTCGGGGCGGCGGACCGCGTGACCCTGCACCGGGGTGAACACTTCCCGCACAATTACAACGCCGTGTCCCGATCCGCCTTCTACGGCGTGCTCAACCGGTATTTCAAACTCGGCCAGAAGGAGCCGGTCCTCGAACGGGATTACCCCCGGCTCAACAAGAGCGAGTTGACCGTGTATGACAACGCCCATCCGCGTCCCGCCGGGGGCGAGGACTTCGAGCGAAACCTTCTCCAGGCCCTCACCAAGGACGCCGCCGCCCAGCTCGCCGCCGCCGCCCGCACCGAGGAAGGCCGCAGGACGGTGATCCGGCCGGCGATCGAAACCGTGCTCGGCCGGACGCTGGCGGAGGTCGGAACCGTGGAATGGGAAATGACCGGGAAGACGGACCGCGGACAGCACTTGGAGATGGTCGGGCTCCTGCGCAATCGCGCCCGTGGCGAATCACTCCCGGCGATCTTCCTCCATCCGAAGGACTGGAAGGGAACCACCGTCCTGGTGCCGACCCCGAGCGGCAAGGCAGGGTTGTTCCTGGAGGACGGCTCCCCCATTCCCTCGGTCAGGAGGCACCTGGAGGAAGGGTCCTCGGTGGTGGGTCTGGATCTGATTTATCAGGGTGAATTTCTGGCGGACGGAAAACCGATCGAGAAGACGGCCCGGGTGAAGAACCCGCGGGAGGCGGCGGCCTACACCTTCGGGTACAACCGGACGGTGTTCCAGCAGCGCGTCCATGACCTCCTCACCGCCATCGCCTTCGTCAAAAACCACGAACGCGCCTCCAAACACATCGTGCTCGCCCCCCTCACCGGTGCCGGTCCGTGGGCCGCCTGCGCCCAGGTTCTGGCGGAGGGCGTCGTGGACGGCGCCCCCCTGGATGCCGGGTCCTTCCGCTTCGCCGGAGTCCGGGACATTCACAGCCCTGACTTCACCCCGGGCGGTGCGAAATACCTGGATCCGTTCGTTCTTGAGAGGACCCGCTAAGGGCCGGGAGGTGCTGGTGCCGAGGCTGGTGTCGGCCCCGGCGCTGGCGGAGGGGAACCGGGCACGGCCGGCCCCGGGCTCTCAGCCCGAGACCAGGACCATGTTCGAGTAGATCGTGGTGTCCGCGGTCCGGATCAATCCGATGGCCCCGGGCACGCGGGTCCGCTTGAAATCGTTGTGGGGTTCCAATCCGAGCGGGGCGCCGCGGAGGGCGGTGCGGAACTGGTTCACGACCTCGGGCGGGTTGTGGCGCAGGAATTCCTCGGCCATGTACGCGGCCCCGCACTTCCAATGCGGCAGCAGGGCGTCCAGCACCTGGAGCACCGTTGGAATTCCGGCGACGAGGGAAAGGTCCACGGTCTCGATGTCCGGCCAGCTGGGAAACGCCCAGTCGGCGATGACCAGGCGGTTGGTGTGGCGCACGCGGGCGACGAGGGAGAGGACGTGCGGATTGATGAGGCCTGAGTTGAGCATGGCGCTGAAAGGCTCCCGCCTTACGGGCGGGGTTGGGATCATGGTGAACCAGCGAGCTGCCCCGCGCGAGAAGAGAGACTGATCAAGGCGCTCCGGGGGCCGGTTTCTTCCACAACCGCGAGCGGAGGGACGGGAAGAGTTCCAGGGCGTTTTCGCGGAGGATCTGGCGGCCGATGCGGGTCGCGTGGTCTTCGCGGAGTTCGGCGCGTTCGACCTTTTCCGCGAGGGCCTCGGCGAGGCAGCGGCGGGTGAACTCGGTGGCGCCGTAGATGCCCTCGGCGTGATGCGCGTCGGCGCCCCAGAGAATACGGTTCGAGGGCACGACCTCGAGCCACTCCTGGTAGGCCCGCCGCGCCATGGTGTAACTGATCGTCGGCAGCCAGACCGAGTCGATCCACACGTTCCGATGCCGGGTTGCGATCGCCCCGGTCTCGCCCACCCAGGGATAGCCGCCGTGGAACAGGATGAACTTCGTCTTTGGATTCGCGGCGATCAGGTCCACGAGCAGCATGGGGTTGCTGCCCTGGATGCGCGCGTGCCCGGTGTGGATCTGGAACGGCAGATCGAGTTTGGCGCACAGCCCGACGAGGTGCCACAGGACGTGATCCTGGAAGGCCTTCACCTCCTCCCGGCTCGATTGGTTTCTTGGCTTTCCCCAGGCCTTCGCCGCGCGTTCCCGGGGGACTTTCTCGAAGTCCAGGGTCCGTTCATAAGCGGTGGTGGTCTTGAGGCATACGGCGCCCTTCGACTTTCCGACCACCAGGATGCGCTCCAGCACCGCGAGATAGTCCTCAAAGGTCACCAGCGGCATCTTCTCCCGGGCGGCAAACTGGAATGGCGAATCGTTCGGACTCGCGACTTCGGTGGAATGCGTGGCGCTGAGCAGGACCGTGACGTTGATCGTGGGCACGGCGAAGGGGTACTCGAGTTCGAACCCCAGCCGGTTCCAGTAGGGATCCATGACCATCAGCTCGATGTTCGCCCGCTGGGTGCAGACCTCGTACACCCAGTTCGTGGTCCGGTAATGATCGAAGATCCGACGGTCGAGATCCTTCGCCTGCTCGGGCGTCAGGGTGTCGAAGTCGACCCCGTAAAGGTCTGTGAAGGCCGGGAGCTGGTACCGGTAGAAACTGGTGGCCCGCGCGTGGTCGAAGTCGGTGCGTGCCTTCGCCCACCAATCCTCGAACCGTCCCGAGGCCGGCCAGGCGGTGACCGTGTTGTACCAGGTGTAATAACTGTTCTGCCAAAGGGACTGCAGGGTCATGCCGAACCCGCGATCGGTTTCGACGCGGCCGCGGATGAGATCGAACGGCGGCAGGTGTTCGTGGGTATCGATGGCCGGCGTGGCGTCCAGCACCGCCTTGATCCGACGATAGGTCTCGGTCCGTTTGATGTCTGTGGACTCGGCGCCGACGGTCAGGCAGGCCGGGATCAGCAGCAGGAGCAGCGCGGCGACGAGCTGCGAAGGGGCGACGCAGGAACGGTTCATGGACAGGTGAGGAGGCAGGAGACTGGCACGGATCCAAAAGGGTCGCGACGGGAAACCCGAAGGCCGACGGTCGGTTCTTTGGAGTGCTGCGACTTGTCGCAGCTTTCGATTCGCCGACCCGTCGGTCTCCGATGTGGGATCGCCCACCGGCGTCGGTTCCCCAGCCCACGTTGAATCCAAAGCGGCGACATGTCTCCGCAGTCCATGCCGTCCCATCTGTCGGTTCGTCCCGCATCGGGTCTCGCTCGCGGGCAAGTCGAAGATGCTCCCACGGCAGCATTCTCGACGGTACCCCGGAATTTTGGCGGAATCCCTCCACCACGTATGACGACGCACGACGTTGGGCCGGGGTGCGAGGGGCAGGGGTCCAGGGGATCCTGCGCTGGAATCCGCGAGTGGCTCCGCAGGCCGACTCGGGTCCTCGGGGGATTGCTGACGGCCGGTTTGGTCACCTGCGAGCCTGGCCAAGCCATGGGTGCCGATGCGGTTCCTGATCCCAATCCCGATCCGGACCCGGAACTGGCCGGCCTGCCCAAGCCATCCGCCACGGTCGGTGCGCCCGGCACTGGTTCGGCTGGTTCCGCGTCGGGAACCAACTCCGTCTACTGGTCGGTGGAGGATCCCGCCGAACGCGAGCGGCTGCCGCTGTATCGTGTCATTCCCGCGGCGCGGGAGGATGAACTGACCCCGGCGAACGGTTTTCCCACCCCGGAATCCTACCGGGTCTGGCATCGATCACACGGGGATAGCGGGGGAAGCCGGTATTCCGCGTTGGACCAGATCCGGAAGGACAACGTGGCTCGGTTGCAGGTGGCCTGGACGTACCGTTCGGGCGACGGCAGCAACAACATCCAGTGCAATCCCATCGTGGTTAAGGGCCGGATGTTCGCGCCGACTCCCGGCCGTCATGTGGTGTCGGTGGATGCCGAAACGGGAGCTGAGCTCTGGCGTTTCCGACCCGAGGGGCGGCCGGCGTTTCGCGGGTTGGTTTATTGGGCGGGAAACAGGTCGAGGGAAGGGGCCGTCGAACGGATCCTGTTCAGTGCCGGACGGCATCTTTACGCGCTCGATCCGGAGACGGGCCGGGCGGTTGCCGGCTTCGGGGAAGGGGGCCGCACGTTGCTCCCGGGCGGAGCCCAGGGGGATTTCGGTGCGGCCACGGCGGCTCCGGCGGTGTTCGGGGACATCGTCATCGTGCCGGGCTTCGAGAAGGACGTGTGGGGCATCGATGCCGTCAGCGGCCGGTTGCTCTGGTCCTTTCACACCATTCCGCAGCCGGGCGAGTTCGGGAATGACACCTGGGATCGGACCGAAACCTATGGGGCGAACTGCTGGGCCGGCATGGCGCTCGATGAGGTCCGGGGCATTGCCTACATCACCACGGGAGGCCCGAAGCCGAACTTCATCGGGGTGGGGCATCTTGGACGGAACCTCTTCGCCAACTGCGTGGTGGCCCTCGACGCCCGGACCGGCAAACGGCTCTGGCACTTCCAGGAAATCCGGCATGACCTCTGGGACCTCGATATCTCCGCGCCGCCGGGACTCGGCACCATTGTCCGCGGTGGCCGACGGGTGGATGTGGTTGCCGCCACCACCAAGATCGGCAACACCCTCCTGCTCGATCGCGTGACCGGAAAACCGATCTTTCCCTTCCGACTCCGACGCGCCCCCACCAGCACCCTGCGCGGGGAGCGGACCTGGCCTTACCAGCCGGACGTGGAATTACCCGAGCCGTTTCTGCGCATGGAATTCACGGAGGCGGATCTCTCCGAACGCACGGAGGACGTCGCGGACTGGGCGCGGAGCCGTTTCGCCAGTGCGACCAAGGGCTTCTTCGTTCCTTGCAGCGAAGGGCGGGCGAACCTGTTTTTCGGCATCGACGGTGGCGCCGAATGGACCGGGGCCTGCATCGATGCCGCGACCGGCCGGCTTTATGTCTCCGCCAATCACGTCGGATGGATCATCTCGGCATTTCGCGACGAGGACCCGCCGGATGATCCTGCGGCCCCGAAGACGCGAGGACGTCTGGTTTATGAGCAGGCCTGCCTCCAGTGCCATGGACCGACCCGACTTGGCGTCAGCACCTGTCCGCCGCTGCGGGGTCTCCGGTTGCGCCTGGACGACGCGGCGGTGCGCAAACAGATCCGGGAGGGGAAGAACGCCATGCCCGGAATGCCGGATCTTCCGGAGCCGGATGTTTCCGCCCTGCTCGACTACCTCATGTTGCGCGACGGGTCGGTCAAGCCCGGCAAGACGGCGCCGGAACGCCCTTCGTACAGCGTGAGTGGCTATCCCAAGTTCTATGACCCGGACGGCTACCCGGCCAACAAACCGCCCTGGGGAACGTTGAACTGCCTGGATCTCAACACCGGCCGGCTGGTCTGGCGCGTGCCGTTGGGGGAATACCCGGAACTCGCGGCGAAGGGCCTGCGCAACACCGGCACCGAAAACTACGGCGGAGCGACCGTGACCGCGGGCGGATTGGTGTTCTGTGCGGGGACCCGGGACAACAAGATACGGGCCTTCGACAAGGACGATGGCCGGGAGTTGTGGTCGGCGGTGCTTCCCTGGACCGGGAATGCGCCGCCGTCGGTGTATGAAGTGAACGGACGCCAGTATGTGGTCATCGCGGCGACGGGTGGGAACAAGCTTGGGACACCCTACGGCGACGCGTATGTCGCGTTTGCGCTTCCGCGGAAGGAAATGTCGGAGAGCCGGTAGGGCCTGATTTCCGAGCGCGCCGTCCTTTCATGCCACCTTCACGTGCAGCGCCCTCGGAGAGGTCGCCCTACCTTTTTGGGAAGCACGGATTGGTGTGTCGGGGCACGGCGGCCTTGCCTTGAGGCGGTGGGCATCCCTACGCTTTGCGCCGATGAAGACCCCCCGGTTCAAATTGTTCTTCATGATGGTCCTTGAGCTTTTCATTTGGGGCGCCTGGCTCCCGATGATCTTCGGCTACCTGGACTTTCTGAAGTTCGACAACATGCAGAAGGGCTGGATCCTGAACGCTTTTGCCCTGGGTTCGTTCCTGGCGATGTTCTTCAGCACGCAGTTTGCTGATCGCAATTTCGCCGCGGAAAAGTTCATGGCGATCAGCCATCTCATCGGGGGCGTGGCGTTGCTGGGGTTATATTTCACGACCAGTTTCTGGCCGTTCTTCGGGCTCATGCTGATTCACTGCCTGATGTACGTGCCGACGCTTTCGATCGCGAACTCGATTGCCTTCACGCATTTGAAGGATGCGCAGAATGAATTCGGGCCCGTTCGCATGGGGGGGACCGTGGGCTGGGTGCTGGCCGCGTGGCCGCTCTTCTTTATTCTTGGGAACAAGACCGGGGAGGATGCTGAAGCCCTGAAGAAAGTCGGATTCCTGGTGGCGGGCATCGCGGAACTGGTGCTGGCCTTTTTCAGTCTCTCGCTTCCCCACACGCCGCCCAAGCCGGCCTCGGCGTCCGGCGGGTCGTTCGCCTTCCTGGAGGCGGTCAAGCTGCTCAAGGTCCCCTTCATCCTCGTGCTCTTCGTGGTCACCTTCATCGATGCCTGCGTGCACCAGTGCTATTTTATCTGGACCGAATCCTTCCTGGCCAAGCGCGTTGGATTCGAGGCCCGCTGGGGCATGCCGATCATGAGCATCGGGCAGATCTTCGAGATCCTGACCATGGCTGTTCTCGGCTACTTCCTGAAGCGGCTCGGTTGGAAGAAAATCATGATCCTTGGCATTCTCGGGCACACCGTCCGGTTCGCCGTCTTCGCCCTCTTCCCCGACGCCCGCACCTTCATTGTTCTCATCCAGGTGCTCCATGGCGTCTGCTACGCCTTCTTCTTTGCGACGGTGTACATCTTCGTGGATGAATACTTCCCGAAGGACATCCGGTCGACGGCCCAGGGGTTGTTCAATTTCCTCATCTTCGGCCTCGGGCCCTTCGTGGGGAATTTCCTGTGGCCGCAGCTGGGCGACATCTTCAAGACCGCGGGCGGGCCCGACTGGCCGAAGGTCTTCGCGGTGCCGTCGGCCGTGGCGGCTGTTGCGGCGTTCCTGCTCCTGTTGTTCTTCAATCCGCCGTCGTCCTCCAAGCCCAAGGTCGCTGCCGCCCATTGAAAGGGCGGCCGCAATGATCCGAACCTGAATCCGGACGCACAGATTCCATCGAAGCCATGAATCGACGATCCTTCCTCCAGAAAACCCTCGCCGCCGGGGCGGCGCTCACCGTGGCGCCGCGCGGCCTGATGGCCGAGGGACCGACGCCGCGGGCCGAGAGCAAACTGTTCCGCGTCTCGATCGCGGAATGGTCCTTCCACAAGGCGATCTTCGCCAAACAGATGGATCACCTCGACTTCCCCCGGGTGGCGAAGCTCGACTACGGCATCCAGGGCATCGAACTGGTGAACCAGTTCTTCAAGGACAAGGCCACCGACCGCAAATACCTCGGATCCTTCAAGCAGCGGGCGGACGATCTGAACGTCCAGATCCTGCTGATCATGATCGATGGGGAAGGCGCCCTGGGGGATCCCGACGCGAAGAAGCGCAAGAAAGCCGTCGAGAACCATTACAAGTGGCTCGATGCCGCGCAGTTCTTCGGCTGCCATTCCATCCGGGTGAACGCCGAAACCAATGGCGTTGGCGGATTCGAGGAGCAACAGGACCGCGCCGCGGAGGGATTGCGGGCGTTGTCCGAGGCTGGCGCCAAGCGCGGTCTGAATGTGATCGTCGAGAATCACGGGCACCTCTCCTCCAACGGCGCCTGGCTGGCCGGCGTGATGCGGAAAGTCGGCCTGCCCAATTGCGGCACGCTTCCCGACTTCGGGAACTTTGCGATCTCGGACAAGGAACAGTACGACCGCTATCGCGGGGTTCAGGAAATGATGCCCTACGCGAAGGCGGTGAGCGCCAAGTCCCACGACTTCGACCAGCTCGGCAATGAATCCCACACCGACTACCGCCGCATGATGCGCATCGTGCTCGATGCCGGTTATCGCGGCTGGGTGGGCATCGAGTACGAAGGCGACAAGCTCAGCGAGTCCGAAGGCGTGCTCCACACCAAGTGGCTTCTGGAACGGATCCAGACCGAATTCGCGGCCTGATCCACGCCCGGGCCGGGTCCCTGCTCCTCGCGGGACCCACCGCCTCCGGGAAATCAGCGGTCGCACTGGAACTGGCCGACCGCCTCGGCGGCGAGATCCTGAGCGCGGATTCGATGCAGGTGTTCCGGGGACTCGACCTCGGCACCGCCAAGCCCACGGGCCCCGAACGGGGCCGTGTTCCGCATCACCTCATCGATCTCGTGGGCGCGGCGGAACCCTTCGACACCGCACGCTGGCTGACCGAGGCGAAACGGGTGTTCGAGGAGGTTCGTGGACGCGGTAAAGTCCCCATTTTTTGCGGGGGCACCGGTCTTTACTTCAGTGCTTGGACACACGGACTGGACGCCCCGGCGCCCGGGGATCCGGCGGTCCGGCAGTCCCTGGAATCCGAACCCCTCGAACGGTTGCTGGCTGAACTGCGCGAGCGCGATCCGGCCACTTTCGAACGGATTGACCGGCGGAATCCCCGGCGCGTGGTGCGGGCCCTGGAAATCCTGCGTCTCACCGGCCGGCCGATCCCACCTCCACGGCCGGTCATGGATTCGAGCGACACGCTTGCTTCCGGGTGCGGGGAAGCGCTCTTTGTTCTCCGTCGTGACCCCGCGGACTTGAGGGGGCGCATCGAGAAAAGGGTCGATGCCATGTTCGCCTCCGGTTTGGTGGAGGAGGTCCGGATGTTGATGGGGGAGGGGCTGGGAGCGGAGCGCACCGCGCTCCAGGCGATTGGCTATCGCCAGGTGGTCGAACATCTGCGGGGCGATCGGGATCTCACCGAAACGGTGGCGCTGGTGAAATCGCGGACCTGGCAATTCGCCCGACGCCAACAGACGTGGTTCCGAAATCAACTCCCCGCCCGTTGGATCGATGTACCTCCCGGGGAATCGCCTCCAGCCACGGCGCGGAGGATCTTGGAAAATCTCACCGCGCCGGCGACGCCCCCGGGTGCCTGAGGTGTTGCGCGTCCCGGGCAGGGTTGAATCGGCAGGAACCCTGAGATTCCTGCCGGTGCGGGAGGAAGGCCTACAGTTCGCCGCGTTCGAGACTCTCGAGCACCTGCGGATCCCGGACATCGACCCAGCGGCCTTCGATCAGCAGCCCCGCCAGCTGGAGTCCCGACTCGATCAGCATCGAGATGGCGTCGGTGAGTTCGTACTCACCGCGCGGCGAGGGTTTCAGGCGGGCCGTGAATTCGTAGATGCCGGGCCGGAAGATGTAGATTCCGGCGTTGTAGTAATAGGGGTCCCCTTCCTTGAGCAGGCCGGCGGCCTTGAGTTCAGCGATCTGGGCCGGGGACGGCTTCTCAACCAGTCGGCGCAGGCGGAAGGCTTCGTCGAAGATGTTGATGCCGCCCTTGGAGACATCCTCGCCGATGGTGACGGTGATGACCCCGGCGAAATCGCCTTCCTGATAGCGCCTGATCATCCGTCCGTAGGTTTCGGGCTTCACCAGGATGTCGCCGTAGGTGAGGAGGAAGTCGTCGGAGCCGACAAAGGCCTTGGCGTATTCGGGCGCGCGGCCGGTGCCGTCCTGGACTTCCTGGCGGGCGTACACGATCCGGACCCCGAACCGGGAGCCGTCGCCGAAGTGGTTTTCGATCACCTCGGCACGCCAGCCGGTGATGATGCAGACCTCGCGGATTCCGGCGTCGACGAGTCCGCCGAGGATGTGTTCGAGAATCGGGCGTCCATGCACCTTGAGCATGGGTTTGGGCAGTTCCTGGGTGAGGCCACCCATGCGGGTGCCTTTTCCGGCGGCTAGAATCACGGCTTTCATGGTGAATCAAGAAATGCGGCCCCGGAAAGCCGGGGCCGGCGGGGAAGTCGGAGGTTGAATCCGGGGAATCAGGCGCCGAATTTGGCGAACATGCCGCCGTTGGCCTGCATGAGGCGCATCAGGAACTTGGCCTCGAACACGCCGAGGGAACCCAGGTTGGCTCCGGTCTCGGTGAAACGGTCGAGCTTGTCCCAGCCCGAGTGCGGGGAGTTCAACAGGACCGGCTGGGGATGCCAGGAGTGTCCCTTGACGGCGCAGGGGGTGGAGTGGTCGCCGGTGATGGCGATGACCCCGGGCCTCTTCTGGAGCAGGATCGGGAGCGCTTCGTCGAAGTCCTCGATGGCCTTGATCTTCGCCTCGAAGTTCCCGTCCTCACCCGCCTTGTCCGTGTACTTGTAGTGGATGAAGAAGAAGTCGTAGTCGTCGTACAACTCGAGGTAGCGCTGGAACTGTTCGGCGATGGTCTGAGGTCCCTCGATCTTGCTCATGCCGACGAGCTGCGACAGGCCCTTGTACATCGGGTACACCGCGATGGCCGCGGCCTTCAGGCCGTAGCGTTCCTCGAAGGTCGGGATGTGCGGCTGGTGCGCGATGCCGCGGAGCAGGAAGCCGTTGGCCGGGTGCTGGTCCTTCAGCAGGGGCAGGGCCAGCTTGTAGAACTCCGCCACCACCGCAGCGGCCTTTTTCTGCTTGGCGGACTTCGCGTTCTCGGGCTTCGCGGCGGCAATGGGCTGGCCTTCGCGGCCGGGGTCGGTGTCGGACAGAGGTCCCTCGAGTCCTTCACCCCGGAACACGATCACGAACCGGTGCTCCTTGCCGGGCTGGATCAACACCTGCGTGTCGCCAACCTTCTTGATCTTGTCGGCGAGAATCGCACAGAGGGCTTCGCATTTTTCGGTGGGAATGCGTCCCGCGCGGCGGTCCGTCACCAGCCCCTCGGCATTCAGGGAACAGAAATTGCCGCGCACCGCGACGTCGCCGCCCTTGAGCGTGACCCCCAGACCGAGGGCCTCGATGACCCCGCGGCCCACTTCGAATTCCAGGGGATCATAACCGAACAACGCCAGGTGGCCGGGACCGCTGCCCGGGGTGATTCCCGGCGCGACCGGGATCATCCGGCCCTGGGCGGAATCCTTGGAAAGCGCATCCAGGTTGGGGGTCCGGGCGGCCTCCAGGGGGGTCAGATAGCCCTGTTCGCGGGTGGCGATATCGCCCAGCCCGTCGAGCACGATCAGAGCGAGCTTGGTGCCGCTCTTCACGAGGAGTTTCGAGTAGGTTTCGTCCAGAAGGTTTCCAGTGTCCGATTTCACGGTGGGATCGATCTCAGGTTCTCCAGCTCCGGTTTTGTCCGAGTCCGGATCGGAAGCTGGCCGGGAAAACCGGCCGCACTTCCGGAACAGCAGGCTGTGGAAGAAGACCCCGACCGTCAACGCGATTGTCCCCGGCTTTTTTGCGGGGAACCGGCTGCGGCACTTCCGATGACGACCCCGATCAGACCGCTTTCTCGCCCTGTTCCTCGGTCCGGATCCGGATCGCCTCGTCGATGGCGGACACGAAGATCTTGCCGTCGCCGATCTTGCCGGTTTTGGCGGCCTTGATGATCGCTTGGACGGCAATCTCCGCCTGCGCGTCAGCCACCACGATCTCAAGCTTCATCTTGGGCAGGAAGTCCACCGTGTACTCGCTGCCGCGATAGATCTCGGTATGGCCCTTCTGACGGCCGAAGCCTTTCACTTCGCTCACGGTCATACCCTGGATGCCCGCCGCAGCGAGACTGTCCTTAACGTCGTTCAACTTAAACGGCTTGATGATGGCTTCGATCTTCTTCATTGCCGGAGTCCGCGGGAATGCCGCGAACGGAGGTTGGCCGGAGCGTACCGGGGCGCGGCTCGATGAAGCAAGCATGCCGTGCATCCATCCCTGGCATCATGTTCATGGTCTCCGGGGATCCCCAGGCAGGCAGTCCCGCCCGGGGTTGGAGGTTTTCAAATCAAGGTTCGCGCGTTACGGTCCGGCCGCATCGACATGACTGGATCACGTCTTCCATGGGTTCTGCTCGGCTGGCTGTTGGCGGCCCTTTCCACCCGGGGCGCAACGCCGACCGCCGACGGATTGTACGCCGTGTTCCGCGTGAATCGGGGGGCCGCGGCGCTTGGCGAATTCGCCTGCCGACTCGAATTCGAGAAGGTTCCCCGGACCGTGGCCAATTTCGTCGGGCTGGCGGAGGGGTCGTGGCCGTTTGTGGATGACCTGTCCGGCCATGCCGCAAAACGCCCGTTTTACGACGGCATCGTGTTCCACCGGGTCGTGCCGGGCTTTGTGATCCAGGCCGGTTCACCGAACGGGCAGGGCACCGATGGGCCCGGGTACACTTTCCGGGATGAATTCAACAGCTCCCTCCGCCATTCCAAGGCCGGGATTCTGTCCATGGCCAACAGCGGACCCCACTCGAACGGGAGCCAGTTCTTCGTCACCCTGGCCCCCACCGCCTGGCTCAACGATCTGCACAGTGTGTTCGGGGAAGTCGTGGACGGCATGAACGTGGTGACGAACGTGGCCCAGGGGGATGTCATCGCCGGGGTCACCATTCTCCGCAACGGTGCCGCCGCCCGGGCCTTCGTGCCGTCCGGCCAGGGTCTCCCCGAATCAGCCGGCGTCCCGGCGTCCATCGTCCTCCAATCCGACGCCGTACGGCTCAACTACTCCCAGACCGCCAACTCCGAGTTCTTCGTGTATCACTCCGACCGCGTCGACGCCAAGGCCTGGGCCCAGGTGGCGGGCCAGGAAATGCTGGGGACCGCGCCGGTGGCCTCAACGCGCGATGTCACGGCCGTTTCGGCGGGGAAACCGGCGAAGTTCTACGAGGTCGTGCGGGTTCAGTATCCCGACCCCATTCACACTCCGGCCTCCGTGGCCTCGAAGCTGGTGAGACTCACCGACACCGGCGGATTTGTGATCGCCTTCTCGCTGAGTTCCGCGACTTCGGGAACCTACACCTTCACGCAGGGCGCGTCGGTGCTGGGGCCGAATCCGGTTTCCAGCTACAGCTGGACGCAGGAGGCCTATCGCGGCCGCTTGGTGACGGGGATCTCCGGGCTCGCGTATGGCAACGATCCCGTGGTTCAGGCGAGCGTCAATCTGCTGCCCCTGTCGCCGACCAACGGGACCTACAGCGGCAGTCTCGGCACTGCCACCGGGCAGTCGGTGCCCATCAAGGGGACCTTCGGCATCAGTGGACTCTAGGTCTCGGCCTCCGCCTTCCACCGGGCCGCTCCTGACGCCGGGAAGCGCCGGTCCCTTCAGGGACTCAGGATGCTGCGGTCATTGTCCCAGCTGCCGGTGAATGCGGTGGATCGTGCTCTGGAGTGTGGGGGCGCTGATCCGGATCTCGAACGTCCGCTGGTCGTCCACTTCCCGTCGCCAGAACGTTCCGCCGGCCCGCTGGAGGATGAGGCCGGCCGCCGCGATGTCCCATAACCGGACGCCGTACTCGATGTAGGCATCGAAACGCGCCGAGGCCACGTAGGTCATCGAAAGAGCTGCGGCCCCCATGATCCGGATCTTGCGCACGCGGTGGACCAGGTGGTTGAACACCGGCAGCATCAAATCGAGGGTGTGCCCCGACTTTGCAAAGCCCATGGCCACCAGCGATTCGTCCAGTTTCCGGCGCGGGTAGACCGCGATCTTGCGGCCGTTGAGGCGGGCCGGTCCGGTGAAGTCGGCCGACCAGAGTTCATCGGTGAACGGTTCGTAGACCACGCCCAGCAGGGTTTCGTAGCCGTCCTCGTAGGCGGCGGCATCGGGTTTGCGCCCGGGCTTCGTCCGGCGCTGGAGGGCAATCGAAACGCAGGCATGGGGCACGCCGTAGGCAAAATTGACGGTGCCGTCGATGGGATCAACGACCCAGCGGAGGTCGGCGTCGATCACCGCCGCTTCGCCTTCCTCGCCGAGAAACGCGGCTTCGGGCAATGCGCGGCGGAGCATGGACTCGATGCGTTTCTGGCAGCGGACGTCGAGTTCCAGCTTGATGTCGTGCTGGGTGGCGAGATTGACGCGTTTGGCGGCGTTGAGGTTGGCGTGCATGAGCCGGCCCGCGGCACGGGCGGCGTCCTGCGCGGCCAGGAGGGCGGCTCGGAGGGTCTTGGGGTTCATCGATCGCGATCGGTCGCTGTCGGGAGCATCAGAGGGGCAGGGGCCTGCCGTCGAGATCGAGGAATTCGGTGCGAACCCCCTCGGGCGTCAGGTGAAGCAGCGCCAGGCTTCGGGGAAGTCCGAAACGCGGGGATCCCGCGGAACCCGGGTTGAGAAACAGGACGTCCCCGATCGTGGCCTGGTAGGGGCGGTGGGTGTGTCCGAAAACCACCATCCCGGCCCCGCTGCGGGTCAGTCGCTGGCGAAACGCCGCGCTGGGAGCCTCCGGCCGGACGATGTGCTCGATGAGAATGCGACGGCCACCCCACTCCGTGACTTCCGTTTCCCGCCAGCCGACGAGTGGATCGTTGTTGCCCAGCACCACCGTGACCGGCGCGATGAGGCCGAGTTCCTGGATGATCATGGGGTCGCAGACATCCCCGGCGTGAAGGATGCGGTCCACGCCGGCAAACCGGTCGTGAACACGGGAATCCAGAACATTGTGGGTGTCGGAAATGAGTCCGAGAACCATGGCAGGTTGGGGTGGAACAGGTGGCGATGGACCCCGGAGGCATCGGCACGACGCGGCGCGGGGACGCGGAGACCATCCAAGGCCGGGTGGGACGGGATCCAGCCCAAAGACAGGTTTGGCGTGGACGTCCCGGGGGCGCGGCGGGTTTGATCTCGCGCGATGATTTCACCCTCGGCGTCGACCCTGCGCGCGTTCCGCACCTGGCTGGTGCTTGGGCGGGTGTCGAATCTGCCCACGGTCTGGTCGAATTGTCTGGCGGCCTGGCTGCTGGCTGGGGGCGGGTCGATGGGGCGGTTCCTGGTTTTGTGTCTGGGGGCGAGTCTGGTTTACGTCGGGGGGATGTTTCTGAACGACGCGTGTGATGCGGGTTTCGACCGGCGCGTTCGAAACGAACGTCCGATTCCGCGGGGCCTGGTTTCGGAGCGGGCGGTTTGGCGGGCCAGTGTCGGGGTGCTCGGGGCGGGTTGGCTGCTGCTGGCATCTCTGGGAACCGCCACGGCGGGTCTGGCGTTCCTGCTGGTGGTGGCGGTGGTGGTCTACGATTTCACCCACAAGTTCGTGCCCTTCTCGCCGGTCACCATGGCCTTGTGCCGTTACCTGTTGTTCCTCGTCGCGGCTTCCGTGGGATGGAACGGCGTGGTGGGCGATGCGATCTGGAGCGGTCTGGTGCTGGGCCTTTACGTGGTGGGCCTCAGTTATGTCGCCCGCGTGGAATCGACGGGCGGCTTGATCCGGTGGTGGCCGCTGCTCGGCCTGCTGGCGCCGTTCGGCCTCGCGGTTCTGATGAACCCGCCCTACGCGTGGAGCCGTCCCAGGGTCATCATGCCGGCTGTCCTGCTGGCCGTCTGGAGTGCCCGATCGCTGGTGGAAATGCTGCGACCCGGGGGCGGCGGGCCGAAGGCCGCGGTCTCGGGCCTGCTCGCGGGCATCGTGTTCGTGGACATCCTGGCCACCATTCCCGCGCCCTGGCCCTGGGGAATCCTGTTCCTCGGATTCTTCGGCCTGGCGCTTCTCTGGCAGCGCCGGGTGCCCGCGACCTGAGGTCCGTGCCGGAGCCGGGCCGGGGTGAATTTCCGAAATGTCGGAGGTGGATCTGGTGAACTTGAGTAAGTGACTTTCGCTAGGGACCTTGCTTGGGGGGGCCGAGGTGAATCCGTTTGACCCCGGGGGGTGAAGGTTCGTATGAGATCCCCCCATGAATCGGAAAAAGGGATGGCTGGTGGCGCTGCCGCTGGGAGTCATGGCGGTGCTGTCGGGCCAGGGGGCGGTTCAATTCCAGTTCACCTATGCGGATGTGACGGGCAGCACGGGCACGGGATTTGACGATGCGGTGCTTGGAGCGACCCGGCGTGCGGCTCTTTCCAGTGCGGCGGGCCTGATGGCCAATTACTTCTCCAGTTACACCGCCACCATCACGGTGAACGTGACTTCGGTGTCGCTGAATTCATCCACCCTGGCTTCGGCCGGCAGCGGGGTTCCCGCCACGGTGGGATTTCAGCCGACGGTGGTTCAGACGAAGATCATCTCCGGAACGGACCTCAATGGCGCTTCGGACGACGCGCAGATCCAGTTCAACTTCTTCCATGGGTGGGATTACGACGATACGATTTCCGGGTCCCTGTTTGATTTCAAGGCGGTGACCATGCATGAGATCGGGCACACGCTCGGTTTCTTTTCCTGGATCAGTGAGACGGGCACGGGGGGATTCAACAATGCTTCGGGAACGGCGGACCTCTGGTCGACCTTCGATAGTTTTCTGACCGACGCGGCCGGGAACCGGTTGGTGAAGACGGATTTCAAGTACGACACCTCCCTGGGAACCGGGCTGCTGAAGGGCAATCCGGGAGTCTTTTTCAGCGGGCCGAATGCCATGGCCGCGTATGGCGGTCGGGTGCCGATCTACACCCCGACCACCTTCCGTGAGGGCAGCAGCATGTCGCACACCGACGACAACACCTTCACGGGCATCAATGACCTGATGATGAATGCCACGGTCGGCACGGGGCCGGGCGTTCGCACCCTGAGTGCGATCGAGTTGGGCATCTTCAGGGACCTTGGGTACGCGTCGGTGCCCGAGCCGGAGACTGTGGTGTGGTGGGCGGGCCTGGGCCTGTTCGGGTGGGCGGCTGGGCGGCGGGTGCGGGTCACTTTCGGCGGCTCAAACCGCCCCCTCCCCACCCCACGCCCGTCCGCCGCCCCACATCAGAGCAAAGCGGCAGAGGGCTGGCCCACTCCCTAGGACCGTCCCCATGTGGAGTGCGGGTTGTTTCGTCGGACTGCGACGAACCCCGGGGATCGTGCTCCGGGCCCAAAAGCAGAACGCCCGGGTCCAGGCGACCCGGGCGGAGCAGACAGGGGTGGGACCTGGGGATCAGTCCATCAATCTTCCGAGAACAGGTATTCCAGGTCGGTGCTGGTGAGATTCTTGGCGAATCCTTCCTCGCCGAGCACATCGCTGATGGTCTGGGCCTTCTTCTGCTGCAGATCCCAGATCTTTTCCTCGACGGTTCCCGGGGAGATGAGGCGGTAGGCGTTGACCGTGCGGGTCTGGCCGATGCGGTGGGAGCGGTCGATGGCCTGGGCTTCGACGGCGGGATTCCACCACGGGTCATACAGGACCACGTAGCTGGCGGTGGTCAGGTTGAGGCCGGTGCCGGCGGCGCGGAGGGAGAGCAGGAAGACCGCGGGCCGGGTTTCCTCGTGGAAGGCCTTCACGACCTCCTGCCGGTCCTTGGTGTTGCCGGTGAGGATGTGGGTGACGATGGAGCGGGTGCCGCATTCCCGTTCGAGGATTTTGAGCATCTCGACGAACTGGGAGAACACGAGGACCTTCTCGCCCTTTTCCATGAGCGGTTCGAGCAGTTCGAACAGGGTCTCGGTCTTGCCGGAGGAGGTGTCGCTGCCGACCAGGGAGGGATGGCAGCAGATTTGTCGCAGCCGGGTGAGGGCGGCGAGCACGTGCATGCGGCTTTGGGCCAGACCCTTGGTCTGGAGCGCCTGCATGACCTGGTCGCGGCTCCGCCGGAGTTCGGCGAGATAAAGCCGGCGCTGGTCCTCGCCGAGTTCGCAATCCCGGCGTTCCTCGATGCGGTCGGGGAGATCCTTGGCGACCTGTTGTTTGAGGCGCCGGAGCATGAGCGGACGCAGCTTGGCGGAGAGCCGGCGGCGGTTGATCCGCTGGGCGGCGGGATCCTCCCGGGGCGCCTCGTAGGTCTCGTTGAAATCCACCTGCGTGCCGAGGTAACCGGGCTGGATGAAGTCGACGATGCTCCAGAGGTCGAGCAGCCGGTTTTCGAGCGGGGTGCCGGTGAGGGCGAGCCGCTGGAGGGCCTTGAGCTGCTTGACGCACTGGGTCACCTGGGCCCCCGGGTTCTTGATGAACTGGGCTTCATCCAGCACCAGCGCCTGGAACTCGAACTTTTGCAGTTCCTCGAGGTCGCGGCGGAGCAGCGCGTAATTGGTGACGACGATGTCGAAGTTCGGGATCTGCTTGCGGAGGTTGTGCCGGGCGGAACCGCTCTCCATCACGAGCACCCGCATCGAAGGCGCGAATTTCTCCGCCTCACGACGCCAGTTGTGGAGCACGGAGGCGGGGCAGATGACCAGGACGGGCTTGGATTTGCGTCCGTGCCGGAGCTTGAGCCAGAGCAGCCAGGCCAGGGTCTGGAGCGTTTTCCCGAGCCCCATGTCGTCGGCGAGAATCCCGCCCAGATGGACGTTGTTGAGGTGGCAGAGGAAGTCGAAGCCCTCCTTCTGGTAGGGACGTAGCTCGGCGTTGAGACCCTCGGGAAGGTCGGTGTCCGGGACGCCCTTGAAGTTGGTGAGCCGCTGACGGAGAGCGCGGGCCTCGGGGCTGTCGCCGAACTTCTGCAGGGACGTTTCGTCCAGGGCCTTGGCCTGGACCATGTCGACCTTCTGGGCGATGGGCACGAGGCCGTCGACGCCGAGTTCGGCCATGGTTTCGTGCGCCTGGGTGACAGCTTCGGTGTCGAGCTCGACCCAGCCGGCGTCGGGCAGTTTGACGTAGCGGTTGGTGGCGGTGGCGAGACGCTGGAGGTCTGCGGGGGTGAGTTTCATCCCCTCCTGTTCCCATTCGGCGGAGACGGAGAGCCAGTCGATGCCGCTGCCCTTGACCAGGAGTTTGGGCTTCAGTTTGCGCGGCTGGAGGAAGAGCCGCTGGAAGGCGGGGTTGCCGAGGAATTCGGCGCCGTTGGGTTTGCTGCCCCAGACGAGGGAGAGTGTGCCGAGGAAGTTTTCGTTGGCATCGCCGACCCAGAGGCCGGGTTCGGGGGTGAACCAGTCGAGGCGCCGGAGCCAGCCGATGGCGTTGTCGAGGCGTTCGTCGTCGAGCAGGTCGGGTTTCTCGGTCTTGCGGGAGCCCTGCCCGGCGAAGATCCATTCATGGCCGTTCCACTGCCAGAGCGAGTTGTCGCGTTCGCTGACCGCGAGCAGCCGGAGGCGGACGACTTCCTCGCTGAGTTCGAAGATGAACTGGGGCCGGGCCTTGTGACTGACGCAGAGGCTGTCCCAGCGGTTGTCCTCGTGGGCGTGGGCGCGGCGGAGCTGGGTGAGCAGCCGGTGGTTCAGTTTGCGGATGGGCAGTGTCGGCTTCTCCAACAGGCCGGTCAGCAGACGCTCGCTGGGGGCGTTTTCGAGCAGGAAAAATTCGCCTCCGACCAGGGCCAGGGGAAGTTCGCCGCTGAAGAAGTGGACATCGGCGAGGCCGAATTTACCTGCGGGAGTCTCGACGGAGTGGGCGAGGCTGAGTTCCTGGTCGCCGTTATCAAGGCGGTAGGCGAACCGGGCGAGCTGGCCGCGGAACAGGAGCGGGACCTGGTCGGTGTGGGTCAGCATGCGTCCGATGCGGCCCCAGCGGACGAGCCAGCGGAGCAGTTCGACGCCCTCGAGCAGGAGCGGTTCGGGAACGGGATCGCAATGCCGGTACTGTTCGGCGAGCCAGCGGATCAGGTCCCAGTCCTCGGGCGGGAACAGTTCCTGTTCCTGGGTGGCGCGCAGGGTCAGTTCGATGACTTCCTGGAGGGTGCGGTCCTTCTCGCCGGTGCGGCTGCGGACGATGTTGAAGGCGATGGCAATGCGGCTGAGGCCGCCGCCGTTCTCGGGCCGACGCGGTTCGCAGAGCACGCGGAGGCCGGCGCGTGGGGAGTCGAGGTGATCGGGGGCGGGGGGGAAGAGCCACCGTTCCAGGTCATCGACCATGAGTTGGTCGCGTTCGGCCTGTTGCTGCTGGGCGAATCGTTCGAAGTTCGCGTGGGAAAGCAGTTCGGTGGGCAGGGCGCGGTTGGCGCGGAGGAAGAGGTGGGCGGTCTCCTCGAGGCGTCCTTTGCCCTGGGCGCCCATGAGCCGGGTCCACCAGTCGTCGCCCGGAAAGTCGCGTCGGGAGAGATTCAGCTTCTCGAAGTAATCCTCGAGCAGGAGCCAGGCTCGCTGGGGGTCGGCGCAGGCCCCGAAATGCCCGAGAATCTCGCTGCGCTCGGCGACCGCGGCCTTCGAGTCGGAGAGTTCGCGACGCAGTTCGGCGAGGGCGCCGTAGGCGCGGCCGAGGACGTTGTGATGGGCGTCGTACCGCGCGGCGGCGGCGGACGAGCGGAGGACGGGTGTCCCTGTGTTCTTTCTTCCTCTGGGCATGGCTACTTCAAACGACCTGCAATGAAGTTTCATTGCCGCATGTTACGGCGAGTCCGGTCAAATCATTATTCCGGTTGTCGAAGGGACCTCCGATGTCCCGCGGAGGGCCTGGGAGGGGCGAAAACACACGGGAAATCGAGCGTGCTAAGGCTCGGGATTCACCCCGCTGATTTCGCTACCGGAGGGGGCCGGGGCGCCGATGGGGCGAGCTCTCCGAGGGCGCCATGCGGAGCTGTGAAGGAAGGGTGGCCGTGGCGGCGCGCTCGCAGATCGCGCCCTCCCTACCCGATCAGACGGAACGGATGTAGCTGCGGTCCTCCCAGACGGCCTTGATCGAGGTGAGATTCCTGGGGTCGAGAACGTGTTTGGCAGCCTTTAGGACCCGTCCCTTGCGGAGCGCGTGCCAGGCGTCGCTGGCATTGATGGCCACCGCCTGGAGCACGCTCGGATCGCGGTAGCAATCGATCATGCAACGCGTGCAGCCATCGCGAATGAGCTTCGAACTGTCGAAGTCGTAGATGTTGCACATGGGGGACTCCCAGAAGTGGCAGCGGTACAGGTTCAGGTTCCAGTCGAGGTAGAAGTATTTGTGCCCGCCGAGGCAGCCGAATTTCTCCTTCTCCCCCCGGAGATGGCGCTGCATTTCGTCGAGGGACTCGGTCGGGTTCACGACCGGGAACCCGCTCCGGCGTTTCATCCCCTTGATCTTCTCGAAGACCTCGATGAGTTCGTCGATGCGGAAGTTGACCAGGCTCGATTCGCTGAAGCTGAGGTAACTCGATTGGAGGTTGGTGAGCGGATACGAGAAGGTGCAGGAGCTGAATCCCAGGGAGCGCAGGAAATCCGGGAGGCGGTCGTAATCCTCGATCAGCCGGCTGGCGGTGATGCTGGCGGTGGTCTGGATTCCCAGGCGGCCGAAGGTTTCGTTGGCGCGCTTGATCTTGCGGCAGACATCCGGCAGGCCACGGTTGTCCTCGTGCTTGGCGATGTCATGGGCGTCGATCGACATGATCACGCTGCTCAGGCCGTCCTCGGCGAGCCCGCGCATGTTGTCGTCGGTCCACAAACCCCCGTTGCTGCAGATCATCGGCCGGATGCCGTTCTCCGCCGCGTACCGGACCATGGCCCGGATGTCGCGGTGGACCATCGGTTCGCCGCCCACGAAAAGGAGGTAGCCGATGTGTTCCCGGCGACAGATGTCGATGACGTCGCGGGCTTCCTTGAGCGTGACGGACCGGCGGGACTTGGGATCGAACTTGGACCGCGCGAATCCGCAGAAACCGCAGTCGGCGTTGCAGATGTTCGTGATGGCGAACTGGAGGTAGCCGGGTCCGCCGTGGTCGAGGACCTCGCCGACCAGTTTGAGAAATCCCTTCTTGGGCGGGCGCACGGGGGCTGATCCGCCGCCGGCGGGCGGGGTGCCGCGGGTGGAGGACTGTCCCATGGGCCTGTCGGAGGTCGGGGCGGCGTCAGCGGTAGGTTCCATGCTCGGAGGGGTGGGATAGTGGGGGCGATGAAGGGCGGCGGCAACCGCTCAGGCAAGTTTCAATCCAACCGGCAGGGAATCGCCCAGGACCCGGGCTTCGTCGGCCCGCTCGAGGTCGGCGACCTCGCGGACCAGTCGAATCCAGGAGGCCGGTGCCCGGCCGGCTTCCAGGGTCGCGAGGGTCAGGGTCCGGGCGTCGTCGTCGAGGTCCCGGGATCGGTCGCCGGTGAGGCGGGTGATCTGGACGAGGGCAAAGAGGGCGCCGTCGGCGCCCCGGGCGTGGGCGTGGCGGAGACGCTCGAGCCAGCGGGTGGCGATTTCGGGGTCGAGGGTCTGGTGCTGGTTTCCGGCGAGGGGCACGCGGGCGCCGAGGCGGCCGAGGGCCCAGGCCCAGGGACCGGAGAGGCCTGTGGGCAGTTCGAGTTGGGCCAGCACCCAGCCCCCCAGCACCGCCTTGTCGGCGGGTGCCAGGTGTTCGAGGGAGGCGGCGAGGCGGACCATTTCGTGAAGCCCCTCGGGCTGGGTGCCCTTGGGTTTTCCGGAGTGTTTCGGATGGCCGGGATCGATGCGGAAGGCGAGGTGGGGACGGAGGTGCTCCCAGATTTCGCGATGGCGTGCGGGTTCGAGGCCGCCGGCGATGCGACGCCAATGCACCCAGAACGCATCCCACACCGTGGCGTCCTTGACCGACTGCACGCCCTCGGCGAAGAGCGGAGCGATCTGTTCGCAGCGCCAGGCGTCGAGGGGGTAGCCGAACCCCGGGCGGAGCGAGAATCCGGCCAGCTGGTAGTAGGCGCGTTCGTGATCGGGAGAGCGGCGCCTTCGGGCGGCGCCGGCGTGAAGGGCGCCCCAGAGTTCGCGAAGCACAGGCAGGCGCCATTCGTCGCGGGGGCCGAGGTGGGTTTCGAGCTGGGACGGGAGCTGGCGCGCGGCTTTGGCGAGGGCGTCGAGGGAGGCCTGGGCGGGCGGGGTGGGACCGGATCCCGGCGTGGATCGCGCGGACTTGGATCGGGGCGTGAAGACGTGTTCGACAGCCTGTCGGGCGTCGTCGAATCGCCGGGGCATGGCCTCCACCACGGGGGCGTTATTGCCCGGCACCGCGTTCAAGCCCGAAGCTGAGCCCGAGCCCGAGCCCGAGCCGCGCAGTTCGAATTCGAGGCGCCAGTGCCCGGCGGAATCCTGCGCGACGCAGGCCAGTTCGAGTGTGCCGATCTCGGTCAGGGTCGCCCGCAGGTGGACCGGGATTTCGCTTTCGCGCGCCGACGGATCCGCCTGTTTCTCACTCCGGAGCAGGGCGTGCAGGGGCGGCAGCGGGGTCAGTTCCTCGTCGACCGCCACGAGGTCGCCGGGCGACTCGACGCGGTCGGAAGTGCTGGTGAACAGGGGGAATTGGACCGGGCGCCCCAGGGTGAGCCGGAACACGCGCTGGTTGAGCTCCGCGGTGCGCCCCTCCTCCCAGCCGCGGGGAATCACACAAAGCGCGGACCCCGGCCCGGCGGAGTCGGATCCCAGGCCGACGTAGATCGCGTGCGACGAACCGCCGGCGATGCGACGGGCCAGTCCGCGCCGGGCAAGGCCGTGGCAGGCCGCGCCGCGGGCGACGGCGAGATCCAGGGATCCGTGGGGGAGCGTGGGAATGGGCGGTTGATCGGGCCACCACGAGGAAAGAATCCCGAGCAGTCGACGGGCGAGCGGATCGGCTTTGAAGACGCCTCCGTTCAGCAGGACGGCGTCGGGCCGGGGGAGGCTGCCTGGGACCGGCGGAGGGTGGACGGCGTTGGACGACGGCGTGGGGTCCAGGGCCGCCAGGGCCGCCAGGGCCAGATGTCCGGCGCCCCGATGCGCGTGAAGAAAAGCCGCAAGCTGTCGTGGGATCGCCGGATCCTTGGCATAGGGCAGTCCGAGTTCCTGCAAAGCCGTTCGCGGGGCGCGGACGAGTGCCGGTTCGGGGCCGCAGGCGGGGAAGAATCCTTCGAGCACCAGCCGTTCGACGTCCGCGCGCGTCAGCGTCGCCTTCAACGTCCCGCCCATCAGCGCGCTGCCCTGGCCGGCGATGGACAGTCGAACCTCGGCCGGGGCGTCCTCCCCGAGCAGCCTTTCCTTGGCGTCGCGGCTGGCCTGGAGAAGTTGGGTCCAGGAGGACGCGCCCAGCCGTCGTCCCCCCGCCGACATCCGTTCCTCGGCGCACCGGGCGAGGGCGGCGTCCATGTTGTCGCCGCCCAGCATGAGGTGTTCTCCGACGGCGATGCGACGAAGGACAGGACCCTCGACCTGGACCAGGGTGAAGTCGGTGGTGCCGCCGCCCACATCGACGACCAGGACCAGGCGGATCCCAGCGAGGGCCGCTTCGAGGGAGCCGTTCCGGGTGGCGGTGTGGACGAAATCCTCGAAGGCCGCCTGCGGTTCCTCGACCAGGGTGCAGCGGCGCAGGCCGGCGCGGTGGGCGGCCTCGACGGTAAGATTCCGGGCGACGACGTCGAAGGAGGCGGGAACGGTGAGAACCAGGTCCTGTTCGGCGAGGGGATGGCCGGGGTGGGCCTGATCCCAGGCGCGGGCCAGGTGGAGGAGATAGCGTGCGGAGGCGTCGACGGGTGAGACGCGGGGAACGTCGGGAGCGGCACCCCAGGGAAGGATGGGAGCGGAACGATCGACGCCCGGGTGGCAGAGCCAGCTTTTGGCGGAGGTGACCAGCCGTCCGGGAACCCGGGCCCCGTGGCTCCGGGCGAAATGGCCGATCACCTGCGACATGCCGGGGGTGGTGTCCCAGGGCAGGCGAAGGGTCTCGGCGGGGAATTCGTCGGGGTGCGGGAGGTAGAGTGCCGAGGGCAGCGTGGACCGCGGGGAGATTTCGCCCAGGGCCTGGAGTTGCGGCACGGGGAAATCGGTGACCGGCGCCCCTGGCCCGGCCTCGGTATCGACGAACGCGAGGGCGCAGTTGGAGGTGCCGAGATCGATGCCGACGAGGAAACGCGGGGCAGTCACGTCGGGGAGCGTCTCACTGATCGCCCTTCATGCGGACGTTGAGTTCCAGCTTCCAGCGGCCCGGGCCGTTGCGTTCGAGGCACCGGATTTCGAGCATGCCGAGTTCGGTGACGGCAGCCTGGATCTGGACGGGGACGAGCTGGCCCTCACGACCGGGCTCGGCAGGCAGGCAGGTTTCGACGGGGGCAAGTTCCTCGAAGGAATCGAGGGAATCGGCGTCGTCGCAGAGGGACCCGACGTGGTCTTCGCGTCGGACGGACGACGTGAAAAACCGGAAGCGCGTGGGTTCGCCGACGACGAGGGCGAATTCCTGGGGGGGCAGGTCGGCGGCAGTGCCTTCCTCCATGCCGAAGGGGGCGACGCAGAGGGCCTTGATGGGCGGTTCGAAACCCGGCACGGCGGGCATGGGGGATTCGACGCCGATGTAATAGGCGTGCGCGGTGCCGCCCCGGATCCGGATCCCGTGACCGGCGCGGACCCAGCCGTAATAGGCGGCGCCGCGGGCGACGGATTGATCGAGATCGGCGCCTTCCTGTTCCCGGACCGGTTGGCCGCCGTCGGCGGCCAGCCAGCCATTGAGCACGGAGAGCAGACGTTCCTTGAGCACCTCGGCCTTGAAGACGCCGCCGTTGAACAGGACGGAGGTTGGGTGGACGAAGCTGCGGCCGGCGACGGAGATCGGTGCCTCCGGGGAGGCGGCCAGGGCGCGGGCCTGACGGGTCAGGAAGGCGGCCAGGTGCCGGGTGATGGCGGCGTCCTGGGCGTAGGGCAGGGCGACCTGGGTGAGGCCGGTGCGGCGGGCGGTCTGGGGAATCTCCGAGACCTCGACCACCGGGAAGAAACCGTCGGTGAGCACGCGGGTCAGGGCCTCGCGGGTGAGCTCGATCTTGATCGTGCCGCCCATGAGGGACGATCCGCGGTTGGGAATGGCGATGGGGGCCTTTTCCAGGGTCGGGTTGGCGAACAGGGCTTCCTTCGCCTGTCGGGCTCCGTGGGTGAGCGAGGTGAACTGCCAGGCATCCAGCTTCCTGCCCGCGGCGGTGAGGTCGCGGTTCAGCGTGTGCGCGAGCGCGAGATCCATGTTGTCGCCGCCGAGCAGGATGTGGTCGCCGACCGCGAGTCGGGTCAGCTGCAGGTCGCCGCCGGATTCGGTGACGGCGATGAGCGAAAAATCCGAGGTGCCGCCGCCGACGTCGATGACCAGGATGACATCGCCCACCTTGAGTTCGCGTCGGAAGCGCGGGCCCATGCGTTCGAGCCAGGCGTAAAGAGCCGCCTGGGGTTCCTCCAGGAGGGTCACCCGGGACAGCCCGGCGCGGTGCGCCGCCTCCACGGTCAACTCCCGCGCGGCGGCATCGAAGGACGCCGGCACGGTGAGAATGATCTCCTGCTCGGCCAGTGCGATTGCCTCGCCCCGGGCCCGCAACCGGGCGTCACCGGCGGCGATGAGGTGCCGCAGATAGCGGGCCGAAACATCGACCGGCGAAATTCGGGTCACGTCGGACGGTGCCTGCCAGGGAAGCAGCGGGCCTGTGCGATCCACGCCCGAATGGCCCAGCCAGCTCTTGGCCGAGGCGATCAGTCGTGTCGGCACGGAAACGCCGTGGCGCCGGGCGAATTCGCCGACCGGTTCCAGGGAATCAGCGGGCCAGGGCAGGGCGAGGCCTTCAGCGGGGAACTCGGCAGCCCCGGGCAGGTAAAGAAACGACGGGAGCAACGGTCGTTCCTCGACCGTTCCCAGCGCCGTCAGTTGCGGAATGGGCAGCGAAATGTCGGCGTCCGAGCGGGCGTGGTCGTCCGGAGCGGTCAGGGGATGGAGGGAGACCGCGCAGTTGGTGGTGCCGAGGTCGATGCCGACGGAATAGGTGGCCATGCGTGAAGCGGAGGGGAAAGAGGGGGCGGGCGGAGTGGGATCAGGGCAGTTCGACCTCGGCGGATGCGATCACGCGGGGGTCCAGGGCGGGGTTGACCTCGGGAAACTTCACCGTGCGTGCCACCCAGCCGTGGTGCCGGACGGCGCCGCGGTAGGGAGGTTGGCCGGTCACATTTCCCGTGAGGCGGATGCGTTGGGCATCAAAGCCGGCGGGCACGGAGACCGTTGCTCCTTCCGGGTCTGGCAGGGCCGGTGCGAGATCGACGCATTGCCGAAGCACCCGCTGGCAGCCGGCGTGAACCACCCGCGCCGCTGCGGCCACATCCTCGTCGGCAAACCCGGTGACGTCCTGTTGCAGGAAATCGATCAGGCGCCCTTCGCGTTGCAGCGCCGCGAGCAGGACCAGACCGGAGGCGTGGACGCGTTCGGGCGGCAGCGGGGCCGGGGCAGGAGCAGGGGGAGGCACCGGTTTCGATGCCACCGGCGCCGGTGATGGCGCGGGGGCTTGAAAGGGAGCGGGAGCGGGAGCCGGGGCGGAAGGCTTTTGCGGGGCGAGCAGCGAGCGTGCGTAGGGGGCGTCGAAAAGCACCCGCCACGCCAGCTTGAGCCGGGCGCCAAACGTCAGGTCCGCGTGGGACGATCCATCCATGGGCCAAAGCCTAGGCGCGGAGAAGTCCGGAGGCCAGTCCCGGGCGAAAGAGTGCGTCGTGGGTCGTGCGTCGTGCGGCGATAAGAGTGGGGAGAGGGGAGTGGGGAGAGGGGAGGATTAAGATTAGGATTAAGATTCAGATTAAGAACGAGGATCCAACGCTCCCCACTCCGACCCACGACCCACGACCCACGACCCACTCCCCCGTCAGCCTCCCGTGAACACGGGGCGGAAGCCGGCTTCGGTCAGAATGCGGGCGACGTCCTCGCGTTTGTCGCCCTGGATTTCGATGCGGCCTTCCTTGACGGTGCCGCCGACGCCGCAGGCTTTCTGCATTTGTTTGGCGAGCCGTTCCTTTTCGGGGAGGCCGATGCCGACGAAATTTTTCACGACCGTCACGGTTTTGCCGCCGCGACCGCCGGTCTGGCGCTGGACGTCCACGCGGCCGCGGTTTTTGGCGGGTTTGGCGGGGCGTTGAGGCAGTTCCGAGTCGGCAGGGCCGGGCGGGAGCCCGGAGGCGCTCAGGGCGGCGAAGGGGTTGTGCCCGAACTCCGGGGGGGGATCGTTGGGGGACGCTGGGTTTCCGGCCGTGGCCATGGCGAGGGTTCTGTGCCGCAAACCGCGGGTGGGAGCGAGCGTGAAAACGGGTGGATTGGGGATTTGTTCCGACCCGGGAATCAGGGAGCATTCAGGCACGCCGAATTCATGAAGAACGCCGACTACTTTCTGAGCTGCGATTGGGGAACGAGTTCCTTCCGGCTTCGGCTCGTGTCCCGGGCGGGGGGCCGGGTGGTGGGTGCGGTGGAGAGCGCGGAGGGCGTGAAGAGCATCCATGCCGCGCTGGTGGAGTCCGGTCTGGGGAAGCACGCCGAAGCGCGATCCCGGGCGTTCGCCGCCGTGCTGGGCGAGGCGATCGGGGAGATCGCGGTTCTGGCCGGGCGGGAAGTGGAGTCGGCGCCGGTGGTGATTTCAGGCATGGCCTCCTCGACGGTGGGCTGGCGCGAACTGCCGTATGCCCGCACACCCTGCCGGATCGACGGATCCTCGCTGCGGGTGGAGCCGGTTGAATCCGTGGAGGCGGCGGGATCGCGCCATGCGGTGTGGATGATTTCCGGGTTGACCACGGGCGGGGACATGATGCGGGGCGAGGAAAGCGAACTTCTGGGATTGCTGTCCGCCGAGGCCTGCGATGCGGCGCGTGACGGGGCCTCGGTGGTTCTGCCGGGAACCCACTCGAAACAGGTCCGCGTGGAGGGGGATGCGGTGACGGATTTTCGAACCTTCATGACCGGGGAACTGTTTGAGCTTCTGGCCACCCGCAGCCTGCTGGGGGCTTCGCTGGAATGGCCTCCCGGCACCCTGGATGAACCGGCCTTCCGGGACGGTCTGGACTGGGCGCGAGAGGTCGGCCTGACGCGGGGATTGTTCCGGGTTCGATCGCGGTCGGTTCTGGACGGAGCGTTGCCCGCGTCGAACACCTGGTTTCTGGCGGGACTTTTGATCGGGAGCGAGGTGCGGGAGTTGATGGCCTGGGATGGCGCGGGATCGCGCCCGATCGTGCTGGCGGCGGCCGCGAAGTTTGCCGCGACCTACCGCATCGCGCTGGAGCACGCGGGCGGGGCGGGGCGCGTGATGGTGGTGCCGCCGGACGACCTGCTGCGCGCAACCTTGCGCACCCACCGGTCGGTGCTGGAGCGTCTTGGAGCATGAACCTGCCGGCATCGGGATTCTCCTGGGAGGCATTCCGCCGGGTTCCCGTGGTGGGGATCCTGCGCGGGTATGATCAGGAACGCATTCTGCGGGCCATCCGGGCCGCGGCCTCGGGCGGGCTGACGACCGTCGAGATCACCATGGACACCCACGGCGCCGCCGCCTCCATTGCCGCGCTGCGTCGTGAATTCGGAGACGCGATGAACGTCGGCGCGGGAACCGTGACGACGCTTGAACGGCTGGAATCCGCACTGGCCGCGGGCGCGCAGTTCATCGTCACCCCGTCGATCGGGATTCCCGTGATGGAGCGGTGTCGGGCGTTGGACGTGCCGATTTTTCCGGGGGCGCTGTCGCCGACCGAAGTGCTGCGTGCGTCCGAGGCCGGAGCGGCGCTGGTGAAGGTGTTTCCGGCGGAAGGGTTGGGACCCCGCTACATCGCGGCGTTGCACGAGGCGTTGCCGGGAGTGGGACTGCTGCCGACGGGAGGGGTCGAATTGGGAACCCTGGAGATGTTCGTGGCGGCGGGGGCGTCGGGGTTTGGGGTGGGGGGACCGTTGTTCCGCAAGGAACGGGTGATGGCCGAGGATTGGGCCTGGATCGAAACCCAGTGCCGGGCGTGGGCCGGTTGGTTTCGGGATCGCGCCTCGGGGTAGTCGGGCTCCGTGAAGGGCATTGATTTCAGCGCTTGGACCGACAGGCTTTCGTCCGAATGCCGCGACACGTTCACTGGGGATGGCGGGGAGCAGTCCTGGCCCTGATTTTCGCGGGTCTCTCCACCGGCTTCACGAGCCCTGCGAAGGCTGCCGACGAGGGGGCCGGCTGGCCCATGCATCGGGGGGAGGGAGGGCGCACGGCATTCCGGGAGGGCACACTGAAACTCCCGCTGCAACTCGCCTGGCGCCATGATGGCGGCCCGCCGCGACCCGCCTGGGGACCTCCGGCCCGGCGCAGTTACTGGCAACGTCTGGAGTCCATCGCCGCCCGGGTGGCCGACGACCATGCCCATGCCGCGGTGATTTCGGGGGACGCGGTGTTCTTCGGTTCCTCGGCCGACGACACGGTCCGTTGCCTGGATTTGCAAACGGGGGCGGAACGATGGGTTTTCTGGACCGACGGCCCGGTCCGCTTCGCGCCGGTGATTGCGGAGGGCCGGGTGCACTTCGGCAGCGATGACGGCTTCGTGTACGCCCTGGATGTCCGCGATGGACGGTTGTTGTGGCGCCAGCGGCCCGGGCTGGAGGACTGGCGGATTCCAGGCAATGGCCGGGTCATTTCAAGCTGGCCGGTGCGCACGGGACTTTTGGTGGAGCAGGGAATTGTTTACGCGGCGGCGGGTTTGTATCCGCAACAGGGCGTGTTCGCCTGTGCTTGGGAGGCGTCGACCGGCGCGGTGCGGTGGCGCGAACCGCTCACGGTGTCGCCGGAGGGATATCTCGTGGCCACGGAGCGCGCCGTCCTGGTGCCCACGGGGCGGGCTTCGCCCATCGAGTTGGATCGGAGGACAGGGCGGGAGGGAAGGACCTTCGACACGGGCGGCGGGACGTTTGCGGTGGTGCACCGGGGCGAGTTGTTTGGTGGGCCCGGCAACGAAGGTTCCGTGACCGTTCAGGCTGCAGCCGGCAAGTCGCCGGGGTCCCGTTTGGTCACCGCGCAGGGCCGGGGCCTGGTGGCGCGGGGGGGCTGGGTTTACCTGATTCAAGGCGGGGAACTGAGAGCGGTCGATCGGGCGCGCATGGGTGGATTGGAACAATCAGCGCGCGCGGACGAAGCGCTGATCGCGGAGATCGAAGGCCGTCGTCGCGAAGGAACCGCCCGGGAAGCCGACGTGTCGGCGCTGGCCGCGGCCCGGGAACGGCTGGCTGGGAATCGGAAATCGCAGGCGGCTTGCGAAAGCTGGCGGGTTCCGTGCCCGGAGGATCTGTCGCTGATCGGGCTGGGCGACGTGCTGGTGGCGGGCGGATCCAACCGTGTGGCCGCGTTCGAGAGGGCGACCGGCCGACGGGTCTGGGAGGCCGTGGTGGAAGGGCGTGTGCTGGCCCTGGCTGCGGTGAACGGACATTTGGTGGCGAGCACCGACCGTGGGATTCTGCAGGCGTTTCGTGATGCGGGATTGCCGGCGGCCGGGAGTCCGGCGCCAAGTACGAGCACGGCCCCGGCGGGGATCGCGCCGCAAGCCCGCGTGAATCCGGATGCCGCCCGGGCCAGGGAGGCGTCGGGTCTCCTGGGACGTCTGCTGGAGGCCGGGTTGGCCCCACGGGGTTTCGGCCTTGTGGTGGGGTCGGGGTCGGGCGCCGTGATCCGGGAGCTGCTGCGGCGCACCGAACTTCAACTGGTGGTGATTGATCCGGATCCCGAACGTGTGGCGCGGCTGAGGCGTGATCCGTGGTTCCGGGAAAATGCGGAAAGCCGGGTCTCGGCGCATGAGGTGAAGGGAACCCGGCTTCCGTTCACCGATTACTTCGCCAACCTCGTGGTTTCGGAATCGGCGCTGGAAGGCGAGTCCCGTGCGATGGGATTCGCGGAAGCGGAACTCGAACGGGTGGTCCGGCCCTATGGCGGCCTGCGCTGGACCGATCCAGGGGCGGGTCCCGCACGGCGGGAGGCCCTTTCGGGCGCCGGCGAATGGACGCATCAGTTCGGGAATCCGGCCAACACCGCCAGCAGCGGCGACCGGCGGATCCGATCGGAGCTGAGACTCCAATGGTTCGGCGGTCCTGGACCGGATGCCATGGTCGACCGGCATTTGCGCGGACCGGCGCCCTTGAGCGCCGGGGGACGATTGTTTGTTCCCGGGGAGAACCGGTTGCTGGCCGTCGACGCCTACAACGGCACCGAACTTTGGCGAAAGGACCTGCCCGGTTCCCAACGCTATTCCATGCCGTACGACGCCGGCTACCTGTCGGTCGAAGGAGAAACTTTGGCCGTGGCGGTCCGGGACGCTTGCTGGCTGATCCGGGCCGCGGATGGGGAGGTCCTGCGGCGGCATCAGGTTCCTGAGCCCGCCTCGACTCCGGGCACGAAGGGAGGGGGTTGGGATTGGGGCTGGGTGGTTCTGGAGGGTGGGTCCCTGTTCGGAAGTGTTCAGAAATCCGGGGCCTCGCGCACCCAGGCCAGCTATGAGCAGATCGACGTCGATTACGGCAACGAGCAACCGCTGGTGACCGGGAGATCCGTGTTCCGCCTGGATCCGGCAACCGGGCGGATCGCGTGGGAACGGCGATCCGGCGGGGTGATCAACACGACCCTGGCCCTGGGGGCTGGCCGCGTGCTTTTCGTGGAAGCGCGGTCCCCCGAACTGGCTTCGCATCCGACCGGACGGATTCCCCTGGGCCGGGCCCTGGCGGCGGAACCGTGGCTGGTGGCGGTGGACGCCGGGAGCGGACGGGTCGAATGGGAGCGACCGTTGGATGGGGCTCTGCGCGAAAGCCGGAACGCGCTCTATCTGGCGATCGATGGGGAGGGGGTGGTTCTGGTGGGATCGCACGTCACCGCGGCCAACGACACCCGGTACGTGGTGGAACGACGGCGGCTGTCCGACGGCACGAGGGAGTGGCAGGCGGACCATGCAGCGGGCATGCCCGGGGCGTTTACGCACGGGGAACAGGTGCATCATCCGGTGGTGCTCGGGGACCTGCTGGTGGCGGAGCCCGTGGTTTATGAACTGAAAACCGGTCGTCGCAAACCGGTGGCGTGGGGACAGGAGGACTGGCGATTGGTGCGGCCGGGGCACAGCTGCGGAACGCTCAGCGGCGCGGGGGATTGCCTGTTCTTCCGGGCCAACAATCCGACGGTGCTGGATGTCCGGACCAGCCTCGAGTCCACGGCGGCGGGCGCGAAGAAGCTGTCGCCGTCCCGCACCGGTTGCTGGATCAACATGATCCCCGCCGGCGGCCTGCTGCTGATTCCCGAGGCGAGTGCCGGTTGCGTCTGCCAGTACTCCCTCCAGACGTCGATGGCGTTCCTTCCCTGGCCTTCCGGCGGCCGCTGAGGGGAGGGTGGGACGCTGCCGCTGTCAGGAATGCCTTCGACATCCGGGTCCGGCGTGCGAGTATGCGACCACTTTCCGAGCCAACGCCGTAACATCGAAAGCTTCCACATGAACACTGTCCGAACTCCCCGCATCCCTGCTCTCACCTGGATGTCGCTGCTGCTGATCGCTGCGAGGGGCCTGGGTGCGGCGGATCCGGTGTTCTCCGGTCCGCAGCCGGGGGAAAAGGTCTCCGGGTTCAAGGTGGTCGCGCTGAACGGTCCGGGGATGGGCCAGGAACGGGATCCGACGGCAGGAACAGGAACAGGAACCGCAACCGATGGGAAACCCCTGGTCCTGGTGTTTGTGCATGCCATCGAACGTTCCCTGGTGCCGCTGCTGCGGTCGGTGGACGAGTACGGTGCGGCTCGATCGAATCTGCTGCGGACCGAGATTGTCTTTCTGTCGGCTGACCGGCTCGAAGGCGAGCGGCGGGTGAAGGCGGCGAGTGGATCGCTCAAGTTGAAGAGTCCGGTCGGTCTCTCGATCGATGGCGCGGAGGGCCCGGGCAATTACGGGCTCAACAAGGAATGCCTGATGACCCTGGTGGCGGTGCGTGGTTCGACCGTGGCCACCAATTTCGCCTTGGTTCAGCCGGGGATCGTCGACGCTCCCCGGATCGTGTCGGCTCTGGCCGCGCTTTGCGGCGACACCCATCCGCCAAGTATTGAATCGCTCACCCAACGTCCGCCGGCGCGTGCCGGGGAGGCGGGCCGAATGGACGCGGGCAATCGCGGGACGACACCGGAGGGCAAGCCGAAGGAGCCCTTTCCGGGCGCGACCCCAACCGACCTGCGCATGATGGGCCTACTGCGGCGGTTCATTAAGCCGACCAACGACGTTGCCACCGTGGACACGGTCCTGGCCGAGGTTCGGGCGTTGGTGAAGGAACAGCCCGAGCTTCGGAAACAGGCTGTCGACGGCTGGACCCGGGTGCTGCATTTCGGGGATCGCTACGGCACCGCGCATGCCCGGAAGGTCGGTCAGGAGTTCCTCGAGGAAATGAAGGCGGGCATGGAGGAGAAATCCGATAAGGACGCCAAGCCCGTGCGGGATGCCGGTCGATGAAGATGAAGCGGCACGCGATCAGCGCGGGTCTTGCGGTTCTCCTGCTCGCGGGGAGCGTTCAGGCGGCGGAGGTGCCGGTGTTTCGGACCGACGTTCTGCCGGTACTTACCAAGGCGGGATGCAATGCGGGTGCCTGCCATGGCGCGGCGACGGGGCAGGGTGGGTTTCGACTCAGCCTGTTGGGGTATGATCCCGAGGAGGACTTCGAGCGCATCGCGCGGGAATCGGGGACGCGTCGGATCGAGGTGGGGCGTCCGTTGGAAAGCCTGATCCTTCGCAAGGCCTCCAACGAGCTCGAGCACGAGGGCGGCCGAAAACTGGGTCCGGGTTCCGCGGGCTACGAGACCCTGCGCCGCTGGATCGCGGCGGGAGCACCGTTCGGGCCTCCCGGACTTCGCGTCACCGGCATTGCCGTCGAACCCACGGATCTGCTGCTTGAGTCCGGGTCCCCGGCGCGTCCGCTGCAGGTGCGGGCGACTCTTTCCAACGGCGCGCAACGGGATGTCACGGCGCTGGCGCTGTACACCTCGAATGACGAGGCCGTGGTGGGGGTTTCGAAGGCGGGACAGATCACCGCCGCCGGGAGCGGTCTGGCAAGCGTGATGGTGCGGTTCTCGGGGCAGGTGGCCGCGGCGCGGGTGGCGGTGCCTTACGACGCCGGCACAAATCTGCCCGCCGCGTTGCCTCCGGCCGGATTCATCGACGAACACGTGGGGGCCGAGTTGCAGCGCCTGCGCGTGCCGGCTTCGCCGCCGAGTGCCGAGGCGGAATTCCTGCGCCGTGTCAGCCTCGATGTCACGGGCCGCCTGCCGTCAGCGCAGGTGACGCGACGGTTCCTGGACGCTCCGCCGTCGGATGCGAAGCGGGACCGGTTGATCGAGGAACTGTTGGTGGACGAGGCGTTCGTGGATTTCTGGACCCTGAAGCTGGCGGACCTGCTGCTGGTGCAGGGGAAGGGGGAGGGGGTGCGGGCCTACCACGCCTGGTTGCGGGAGCAGGTCGCGGACGATGTTCCCTTGGACCGCGTGGCGCGTGAGTTGGTGACGGGCGGCGGCGATACGCGCCTGGAGGGCCCGGCGAACTTCATGATGCTGGCAAATGATCCGCGCGACCTCGCGGAGCATGTCGGCCGCATTTTCCTGGGCGCGCGCATCGCCTGTGCCCGATGCCATGCGCATCCCTCCGATCGCTGGACCCAGGAGGATTACCACCGCTTTGCCGCGTATTTCGCGAGGGTCCAGCGCGACGACGGCGTGGTGCGGGTGGCCTCGCGCGGGGAGGTCGATCATCCCAAGACGGGTCGGGCGATGACGCCGAAGCCGTTGGGCACGGAACCCGAGCCCATGCCGGGCACAAACGTGGGCGACGGGGATCGCCGGGAGGAACTCGCCCGCTGGCTGGCGTCGGCGGACAACCCGTTCTTTGCGCGCACGTTCGTCAACCGCGTCTGGAAGCATCTTTTCGGACGGGGCCTGGTGGAGCCGGTGGATGATTTACGACCGACGAATCCGGCCAGTCACCCGGCCTTGCTGGATGCGCTGGCGACGCACTGGGTGGCCCACGGTTACCGCCTTCGGCCGCTCGTGCGCACGATGGTGCGTTCGCGGACCTACCAACTCGGTTCCGTCACGGTCGGGGTCAATGCGGGGGAGACCCGCCTGTTTTCCCATGCCTATGCCCGGCCCCTGCCGGCCGAAGTCTTCGCCGACGCCGTGGCCCAGGTCACCGGGGTGGCTGACGGGTACGAAGACCATCCCGCAGGCACGCGAGCGGTCCAGCTGGCGAGCCCGTCCACGCCATCGACGGCTCTCGACGTGCTGGGCCGCTGCCGGCGAACGCGTCCCTGTGAGACCGGGTCCTCCGAGGGAGGGGGACTGGCGCAGGCCCTGCATCTCATCAATGGCAGCACCATCAACGGCAAGCTGCGCGGCGGGCTGGTCGGGGCCTGGAAGGACAGGCCGTTTCCGGAAGCCCTCGAGGAAGTCTATCTGCGCGCCCTGGTGCGGCGCCCTTCGGCCGAGGAGATCGCGCTTTGGGAATCCTTTGCGCAGCAGGGCGAGGATCGTGAACAGACGCTGGCGGACCTCGTCTGGGTCCTGCTCAACTCCCGTGAATTCGCCTTCAACCACTGAGAACTGCCCGTCCCGGAGATTGCATCCATGAACACCCTCACGCCAGGTGCCGGCATCCGATGTGACGGGGTTTCGCGCCGGGACTTCCTGCATCTCGGGGTGCTGACCGGATTCGGACTCAGCCTGCCGGGATTGTTCCGACGACAGGCCCTGGCGGCGGTTCCCGCTGCGGCGGGAGTCCGGGCCCCAGCGAAGTCCTGCATTCTTCTCTGGCTGGATGGGGGGCCGAGCCACATCGACCTGTTCGATCCCAAGCCGGAGGCGCCGTCCGAGATCCGCAGTCCGTTCCGGTCGATCCCGACGGTGGTTCCCGGTCTTCATCTTTGCGAGCACCTGTCCCGGACGGCGAAGGTGATGAAGGACGTGGCATTGATCCGGTCGCTGACCCACGAACTTGGCAATCACGACACCGGCAGCCGGTTCCTGCTCACCGGTCACCGGCCGACGCCGGCGCTGGAGTATCCCAGCCTCGGCAGCCTGGTGGCGCACCAGCGCGGTTTCGGGTCGGCGATGCCGCCGTACCTCGCGATTCCCGGGGATTCGGTGGGTGGCAATTCGAATGCGGCCCGGGCGGGGTATCTGCCCGGTGCTTATTCGGCTTTCAACGTCGGGGCCGACCCGTCCCGGGTGGAGGGAATGCAGTTGCCCGAGGGCGTATCCTTCGGACGCAGCGAACGCCGCAGGGACATGCTGGCCCGCATCGATGCCTATTCGCGCCGGGTGGAGGATGGACCGGCCACCCGGGATCGGGATGTGTTTTACGAGCAGGCCTATCGCTTGCTGGCGTCGCCGGAGACCAAGGCCGCCTTCGATCTTTCGCAGGAAACACCCGCCACACGGGAGAAGTATGGCCCCAGCCGGGTGGGAACGGGCTGTCTTCTCGCCCGCCGCTTGGTCGAGGCGGGAGCGGCGTTCGTGACGGTGGTCGATGCCGGGTGGGATACCCATGTCCAGATCGCCCGGGAATTGCCTGATTCAAGGTTCCCCGGGAGCGGCAAGGTGCCGTCGCTGGATCGCGCCTACGCGGCGCTTCTCACGGACCTCCGGGAGCGCGGCCTTTTGGAATCCACCCTGGTCGTGCTCCTGGGCGAGTTCGGCCGGACCCCGCGATTCAACGCGCAGGGTGGACGGGACCACTGGCCCAGGGCCGGCTTTGCCTGTCTGGCGGGCGGCGGTGTGCAGGGCGGACGGGTGATCGGGGCGACGAACAGTTTTGGCGAAGTGCCCGTGGAACGACCGGTGGGCCCGGCGGATCTTGCCTTCACCCTGCTCGACCGGCTCGGGGTGGATCCGACCCGCGAATTGACCACATCCACGGGCCGCCCCATGAAAATCATGGCCGAGGGCGGTCTCATCCGTGAACTCCTATGAGGGTTGCCCGGTGGAAAGCCATCGTCCTGGCGGTGGGGGTGGCCGGTCTTTGGGGCAGTCCTACGGGAGCGACGGAGAGCGCGCCGTTGGCCGAGTCCATGCCGGTGACGGCTCTCGTGTTTTCGCCCGATGGCTCGAACCTGGTTTCGAACGGCGATCGTTCCCTGGCGGTTCGTGATCCGGCGGATGGCACGGTGCGGCGATCGGTTCCCTGCGATTTGAAGCGCATCACCAGCCTCGCGTTCCGACGCGACGGACGCCTCCTGGCGGTGGGGGGCGGCGAGCCGGGGGTGCGCGGCGAATGGTGTTTGTTCAGCTGGCCGGAGGGCCGGTTGGTGCGGCGATCGGGCGGTCCCCGCGATCTCGTGACCAGCGTGGCCTTCGATCGGGAGGGTCGTCGTCTGGGGGTGGCCTCGGCGGATCACGGCGCCAGCCTGTGGGAACTTGGCCCTGACCCGGGGGCGTCCGGGGGAGGGGCCGGGGCCGGATCGTCGTTGGGCGAACCCACCGAACGGCCCCGCTTCACGCTGACCGGCCATGCGGGACCGGTCCTGGCTGTTGCGTTCCCGGGGTCCGGCGATTTGCTGGTCACGGCGGGTGGGGATCGGTCGGTGAAGGTCTGGAGCCTCGACGGGGGCCGGTTGCAGCGTTCGCTGAACCACCACACGGAGGCTATTCGGGCCCTTGCCTTCCGTCCCATGGAGGCCGGGGTTGGGGCGGGGGCTGGCGCCTGGCAGGAGTTTTGCGCCACGGCAGGAGACGACCGGACCGTGCGCGTCTGGCAGCCGGGCCTTGGGCGCATGGTGCGCATTATCCGGGGCCACGAAAGTGCGGTGCTGGCGCTGACCTGGAGCGTGGATGGCCGGTGGTTGTTTTCGGTGGGTCGGGACGGGGTGATCCGGTGTGTGGAGGGCGACAGCGATGTTCTCCGGGCGCAGTGGCGGGCGCAGGACGACTGGATCTATGCGCTGGCGGCGAGCCCGGACGGTGCCCGGCTGGCCTCGGGCGGCTGGGGGGCGCGGGTGCGGGTGGACGAACTTCGAGCGCGGGTTCCCGGCTGGCAGGCAGAGGCGGGTTCCCCATGATCAGCGGCGTTCCCCGACTCATTTCCTTTCATTCATGAACCTCATTCACGTTTTCGGACTGACGGCGAAGCGGGCGGGCCTTCGACGTTGCCTTGGGTTGATTCTGGCCCTGGGCGCGGTGTTGCCGGTGTGCGCCGTGGAACCGGTCCCGGAGAAGCTTGTCGTGCTCACCTTCGACGATTCCGTGGCCTCCCATCACGCGGTGGCCCGGCCCTTGCTGAAGCGTTACGGGTTTGGGGCGACGTTCTTCATCACGGAAGGCTTCACCTTCCGGACGAACAAGAAGGACTACATGACCTGGGACCAGATCGCGGAACTGCACCGCGACGGGTTCGAGATCGGCAACCACACCCGGGATCACCTGGGGATCCTTGCGGCCACGGTCGGACGGCTTTCGGAGCAACTGCAGGCCATCGAGGATCGTTGCCGTGAGCATGGCATTCCCCGGCCGGTCAGTTTCGCGTGGCCCGGCAATGCATTTCACACGAACGCGCTGCCGATCCTGAAGCAGGCCGGCATCCGCTTCGCACGGCGCGGCGGTGAGCCGGAGGTTCCGTACAAGGAAGGGGGCGGCGTGGCGTTCGAACCGAACCGCGACCATCCGCTGCTCATTCCCACCTCCGGCGATGCGCGACCTGTCTGGACCCTGGAGGATCTGAAACGCGCCGTGGCCCGGGGAGGAAAGGGGCGCATCCCGGTGTTGCAGTTCCACGGCGTGCCCGAGGGCGAGCATCCCTGGGTCAACACGCCCCGCGAACGTTTCGAGGAGTACCTCGCCTGGCTTCATGCCGAAGGCTACCGGGCCATCGCGTTGCGGGATCTGGCAGCGTACGTGGATGAGACCGTTGTTCACCCGGACCCGATGGCCGTCATGCAGCAGCGGATGGCTGCGCGGAAGGAAGCGAATCCGTGAGTGGGCGGGGCATCCCCAATGTTCGATTGGGTCGCATCCAGATGGAATGGCTTGCGCAAGCCGGAGGTTCACCCCACAGGGCACAGAGAGCACCGAGGGAGGACGGAAGAAGTCGGCTGCTGGCCAACCGATTGGACTGGGTGAAGCCGGGCGGGTGGTACGGCAACCAGTGGGTTCGGAATCCGGATTTACGGACGAGCTGCGACGAACCGTTGAGCATCCCCAGCGGGTCCGAGCATCGCCTTGATCAGGCCGTCGAGGTTGTGGGGATTGGCCTCGACGGTGGGTTTGACGCCTAGATTGGCGAGTGTGCGGGTCGTTTCCGGGCCGATGGAGGCCACCCGCAGGGTCGGGTGGCGGAGCACCAGATCCTTGAGTGGCACCCGCGCGTTCAGGTGGGTCACGGTGGAACTGCTGGTGAAGGTGATCCAGTCGGCGCCCTTCTCGCGCAACGACGCGACCAGCGGTTCGGCGATCTCGGTCTCGGGCACGGTCCGGTAGAACGAGACGTCATCGACGATCGCGCCGTTCGCCTCGAGTTCCCGGCTGACGTCGGGATTGCCGACCTCGGCCCGGGCCAGCAGGACGCGCAGGTTCTCCAGGGATTCCGTTTTGCCGATGGCGTCGGCGACGGCGCGCCCGACGAAATCGGCGGGCTGGGCATCCACGCGCAGCCGGTATTCGCGGATGCGGGCGGCGGTGGCGGAGCCGACGGCGGCGATGCGCAGGTTCCCGAGCGATCGGACGTCCTCGAACGCGGCGAGCAGTCCGTCGAGGAAGGCGTTCACGCCATTCACGCTGGTGAACACGATCCAGTCGTACTCTCCGAGCCCGGCCAGGGCCTCGATCATCGGTTCCCGTTCCGTGGGGTGGCTGGTCCGGATGGTGGGGATTTCGAGCACTTCGGCCCCGAGTTCGGCGAGGCGTCCGGCGAATTCACCCGCCTGCTCGCGGGCCCGCGTGACAACGATCCGTTTGCCGAAGAGCGGTCGGGCCTCGAACCAGGCCAGTTCGGAGCGAAGCTTGACGACCTCGCCGATCACGGCCACCGCGGGCGATTGGAATCCGACGGCCGCGGATTTGGCGGCGATGTCGCCGAGCACCCCTTCGAGGGTTTGCTGGGAACCGAGGGTTCCGTTGCGGATGAGCGCCACGGGCGTGCTGGCCGGCTGCCCGGCTTCGATCAGGCTGGCCGAGATGCGGTCGAGCCGTTCAACGCCCATGAGCACCACCTTGGTTCCGTGCAGACGGGCGACTTCGGCCCAGTTGACCGCCGCTTCGCCGCGGGCGGGATCCTCGTGTCCGGTGACCACCGTGAAGGCGGAGGCGCAGTTGCGGTGGGTGAGGGGAATGCCGGCGTAGGCGGGCACGGCCGAGAAGGAGGAGACGCCCGGCACCACCTCGAAGGGAATACCGTGACGGGCCAGGTCCTCGGCCTCCTCGCCGCCGCGGCCGAAGACATAGGGGTCCCCGCCCTTGAGCCGGACAACGGTCCGCCCGGCCTTGGCGTGTTCGACCAGCAGCCGGTTGAGCGTTTCCTGCCGCAGGGTGCGATCGGAGGCGACCTTGGCGGCATCGATGATTTCGGCGCCCGTGCGCGCGTGCCGCAGAAGGGCGGGGTTGACCAGGACGTCATGGATGACGACATCGGCGCGGCCGAGAAGTTCGGCGGCGCGCAGCGTCAGCAGTCCGGGGTCTCCGGGGCCGGCACCGACGAGAAACACGGTGCCTGTCTTCGTTTTCGACATGGGGAAAAGGGTAGGGCGGGAGGGCCCGGGGTGTCAGGGGATAACCTCGTGCCGGCCGGCGAGCCGGGTTTCGAGGCGGGTGAACATGTCTTCGAGCAGCGACTTGTCGGCGGCCTGGATCACCGCCAGGAATTCCTCGGCGTCATGCAGGCGGGAGACGTTCACATGACTTGCGCCGGCGGCCTTGAGACGGGCCACGTCGGTGAGCAGTTCGGCGTGGGCAACGATCGCGGCGTCGGGATTGAGGCGGCGGACGGTTTCGACCAGCCGGAGATTGTTCGCGCCCCGGAGAACGGTGTTGGCGAGGGTGCAGAGCACCAGCCGCGCGTTCTTGATGCCGGAGTGTTCGAGCGTGTCGCGCTGGGTGATGTCGCCCCAGATGGCATGGACGCCGGCGGCCTTGAGCCTGCGATGCACCTCCGGGTTGAAGTCGATGACCACCAGCCGGGGGAGCAGTTCCGGGGCCCGGCGCTGGATCTCCTCCAGCAGGGAACTGGCCGTCCAGGAGAAGCCGAGCAGGAAGATGTCGCCGGTCGGTGCGTGCGCGGTGGCCGGGACCGAGGCGTCATCGGAGCCATCCCCGAGCCCGAGTTGGCGCAGACGGGGTTCGATCCGGCGGAAGAGGCGGTCGGACCAGTTGATGCCGTAGCTTCCGAGCACGGCGAGAATGAAGAAGGCGTCGACCAGCGGTGCGAACACGGAGCGGTCGACGTGTTGCGATTGGATTCCCAGAGCGGCGATGACCAGGGCGAATTCGCTGAGGGGCAGGAGGTTGAGGGAGGTGAGGAAACCGACGCGGTTCCCCATGCCCACGAGCCGGAGAGGCACCATGACAGTGAGGAAGCGGCTGACGACGATGAAGCCGACGACGAGGACGGCGATGCCGAAGGGCCTTAGTTCAGGAGGGGGAATGGTCAGGCCGAGCCCGACGAAGAACAGGGTGATGAAGAAGTCCCGGAGGCTGGTGACCTTGGCGGCGACGTCGAGGTGATAGGGGAAGGTGGAGATGGCCGAGCCGGCCACCAGGGCGCCCATTTCGCGGGACAGTCCGAGCGAATGCGCGAGGGCGGCAATGATGAAGCACCAGGCGAGGGAGCCCACCACGACCAGTTCCGGCAGCGTGGCGATGCGATGAAAGAGGGTGGGAAGCACGTACCGGCTGGCGCCAAGGGCGATGCCGATCAGGGCGGCAATCTTGGCGAAGGTCAGCAGGATGACGCCGAAGGACGGGTTCGAGAGCGCGGGCTGGACTCCGAGAAAAATGATCACCGCGATGTCCTGAATCACGGAAAGCCCGATGCTGATCCGCCCGGCCAGGGTATCCAACTCCCGCTTGTCGGTCAGGATCTTGACGGCGATCACCGTGCTGCTCACCACGGCACCCACCGCGAGGTAAAGGGCATCGAATCGGCCGCCGCCCAGCGGGAAGCCAAGTCCGCGAAACACCAGGATTCCCAGGCCGAACGTTCCCAGGATCTGGACCAGTCCGGTCACCGCAATCGCGCGTCCTGATCCGAACACCCGCTTGAGATCGATCTCCAGCCCGATGACGAACAGCAGGAGGATCAGGCCGATGGCGGCGATGGATTCGACCGATTTTTCATCCGTGACCCAGCCGAACCCGGACGGCCCGATGGCGTAGCCGGCGATCAGATACCCCAGCAGCACGGGTTGCCGCAGCACTTGGGCAACCACGCCGAAGAGCCAGGCGACCACGATGCAAATGGCGATGTCCGTGAGGGCGCTATGTTCCATCGCAGGCGCGACGCTAACGGGGCCGATACCGGTTCAGCCAGCAAACCTTGCCTCGCGGCCCGGGGGTTTTTAAGACTCCGTCCGCGATGCTCGATATCAAACTTGTGCGGGAGCGGACGGATTTCGTGAAGGAGCGCCTGTCGACACGCGGCGCCGGGGACGAGGGACGGATCGACGAGGCGCTGGCGCTCGACGAGGTGCGACGTTCCAAACTGGCGGAGGCGGAAAAGCTGAAGGCGCAGCGGAACGCGGCCTCGAAGGAGATCGGGGCGCTGATGGGACAGAAGAAGGTGGCGGAGGCGGAGGCGCGGAAGGCCGAGGTGCGGACGATCGGGGATCGTATCGCGGCGCTGGATCGGGAGGTGGCGGAGGTGGAGGCCAAACGGGATGATCTCCTGCTGCGGATTCCGAACCTGCCGCATGCCGGGGTGGTGATTGGCCGGACGGCGGAGGATAATCCCGTGATCCGGACCTGGGGCGAGGTGCCGAAGTTCGATTTCACGCCGAAAGCCCACGTGGAAATTTGTGAGCGATTGAAGCTCATCGATTTCGCCCGGGGCGCGAAGCTTTCGGGCAGCGGATTCCTGCTCTACACGGGGTGGGGGGCGCGGTTGGAGCGGGCGCTGATCCAGTTCCTGCTCGATCTGCACACCCGGGAACATGGGTACACCGAGGTTTCGCCGCCGTTCGTGGTGGGCCAGCATTGCATGGTCGGTGTGTGGCAGTTGCCCAAGTTCGCGGACCAGGCGTATGCGGTGCGCGAGGGCATGGACGATTCGACGCTGGGCAAGCTGTACCTCATCCCCACGGCCGAGGCGCCGGTGGCCAACATCCACCGCGAAGAGCTGCTGGCAGCCGACCAGCTGCCGATCCGTTACGTGGCCTACAGCCCGTGTTTCCGCGCCGAAGCCGGTGCGGCGGGGGTCGGCACCCGCGGCATGATCCGGGTGCACCAGTTCGACAAGGTGGAGCTCATCAAGATTGTCAGGCCCGAGGACGGGTACGCGGAACTCGAGGCCCTGGTGGGCAACGCCGAGCGCGTGCTGAAGTCCCTGGGCCTCCATTACCGCGTGATCCAGCTTTGCTCCGGCGACATGGGCTTCGCCAGCGCCATGACCTACGACATCGAGTTGTGGTCGCCGGGCCAGGGCACCTGGCTGGAGGTGTCGAGCTGTTCCAATTGCGAGGATTTCCAGGCCCGCCGCATGAACCTGCGGTTCAAGGAGGCCGACGGGCACAATCGCTTTCCGCACATCCTGAACGGCAGCGGCACGGCGCTGGCCCGGTTGTTCGTGGCCCTGATTGAATCCGGTCAGCAGGCGGACGGCACCGTGGTGGTTCCCGAGGTTCTCAGGCCCTACCTGGGAGCCGACCGCATTCCGCTTCCGACCCGGACGGAGGCGGCGAAGCCAACCGGCAACTGATTGAGACCCGCGCCTGCCCGGGGCTTGCGCCCGGGAAGCCCGGATCCCGTGTTCCGCGGGATGACGGAGGCGCGGGGCCCACTCCCCAGCAAAGCCTATGCGAGTCCTTCTGGCAGCGAGCGAACTCCACCCGTACTCGAAGACGGGGGGGCTGGCGGACATGGTGGGGGCCCTGGCCAAGAATCTGGCGTCGGCGGGCCACCGCGTCGGGGTAGTGACCCCGTTGTACCGGTCGATCTGGAATCGGCATTCGCCCCGGCGGATGGAATGGCAGATGGACCTCCCGCTTGGGGACGGCCGCATGGCGCCCGAGATCTGGACCCTTGAGCCGGCGCCGAACCTGACTGTCTACTTCGTTCATCTGCCGAGGCATTTTGATCGGGACGGCATTTACGGGGACGCCACGGCGCCGTATCCCGACAACGCCGAGCGCTTCATCGCCTTCAGCAAGGCGGCCGTGCATCTGGCGAGGTACCTCCCGTGGCGACCCGAGGTGGTGCACGGGCACGACTGGCAGACCGGTCTGGTGCCGCTCCTGATCCGGCATCAGGCGCTGCGCGAGGGCTGGGTCGCTCCGCCCCGGACCGTGCTCACCATTCACAACCTCGCGTACCAGGGCGTGTTTGGTCGCGAGGCGTATGCCCTCATGAACCTGCCCCCCGATTATCTCGTGCCCGCTGGGGTCGAGTGGCACGGCGGCATCAACCTGCTGAAAACCGGACTCATCTATTCGGATGCCCTCACCACGGTGAGCCCTCGGTACGCCCGGGAAATCGGGACCCCGGAGTTCGGGGAACACCTCGACGGGTTGATCCGCGAACGACGGTCAGTGATGCGGGGGATTCTCAACGGGGTCGATTACGACGAATGGCGGACGGTCGGGAATCCGTATCTGGCCTTCCCGTTCTCCCTCGAGGATCCGAGCGGAAAAGCCCTGAACAAGGCGGCGATCCAGGCGGAACTTGGGTTGGTGGCGGATGCCTCGATCCCGTTGTTCGGAACCGTGGGGCGCCTGGCGGAGCAAAAGGGCGTTGATCTGATTCTCGGGGCCCTCGAGGAAATGCTTTCCGTGCCCATGCAGTTCGTCGCCCTGGGCACCGGACAGCCGGAGTTCCAGGCGGCTCTCACAGCACTGGCAAGGCGCCATCCCAGACAGGTCAGCGTACGCATCGGTTTCGACGGCGCCCTGTCGCACCGGATCGAGGCCGGGTGCGATTTCTTCGTCATGCCATCGAGGTTTGAACCCTGCGGACTGAACCAGATGTACAGCCTCCGGTATGGGACCATCCCGATCGTCCGCCGGACCGGCGGGCTTGACGATTCGGTGGCGGACTACCGGGAGGATCCGGAGCATGCGAACGGCATCAAGTTCGACGAGTACTCGGGGCGGGCCCTGGCCAAGGCGATGCGAAAGGCCCTGGCGCTCTATGCCCAACCCGACTGGCTGGAGCACTACCGCCGCAACGCCATGGGCGCCGATTTTTCCTGGGACCGCACCCGCGTGGAATACGAGCAGGTCTACCGCGGCTTTTCGAAGTGATCCGGCGCGTCCGGCGGGTTAGGGTACGTCCGTGGCGCGCGTTTTTGACTCCATCGAGGCGGTTCTGGAAGACCTTCAGCGGGGACGCATGGTCATCGTCGTCGACGATGCCGACCGGGAGAACGAGGGGGACCTGATCATGGCGGCGGAGAAGGTGACGCCGGCGGGCATCAATTTCATGGCGAAATTCGGGCGCGGATTGATCTGCGTTCCGGCGACCTCGGAACGGCTGGTCCAGCTGGGCATCGATCGCATGGTGGTCCAAAACCGGGAATCCTTCCGGACCGACTTCCAGGTCAGCGTCGATGCGGCGGCCGGGATCACCACCGGGATCAGTGCGGCGGACCGGGCCAAGACCATTCGGGTGATGGCGGATCCGACCGCGGTGCCGGCGGATCTGGTCCAGCCGGGCCATGTTTTTCCGCTGCGGGCGAAGCCGGGCGGTGTCTTGCAGCGGGCCGGGCACACCGAGGCGGCCGTCGATCTGGCGCGCCTGGCGGGTTGCCGGCCCATCGGGGTGATCTGCGAGATCATGGACGAGGACGGCACCATGATGCGGTTGCCGAAGCTGCGGAAGTTCGCCCGCCGCCATAAGCTGAAGATCTGTTCGATCGAGGACCTGATCGAGTTCCGGCGGACGAGGGAGAAGCTCATCGAACGGGTTGAATCCGTCCGCATGCCCACGGTTTACGGTGATTTCAACCTGGTCCTGTACCATGCGCTGACCGACGGGAAGCATCATGTGGCCCTGGTTTACGGGGATGTTTCGGGAGCGACCGATGTCTTGGTGCGGGTCCATAGCGAGTGCCTGACGGGCGATGTCTTTGGGTCGATGCGCTGCGACTGCGGTCCCCAGCTCCAGCATGCGCTCAAGCAGATCGCCGAGGCGGGGCGGGGGGTGCTGGTGTACATGCGCCAGGAGGGGCGCGGCATCGGCCTGGCGCCGAAGATCCTGGCCTACAAACTTCAGGAAAACGGCTACGACACCGTGGAAGCCAATCTCGAACTCGGCTACCCGATGGATCTGCGGGAATACGGGATCGGGGCTCAGATCCTGGTTGACCTGGGGCTGCGGAAGATCCGGCTTCTGACCAATAACCCGAGGAAACTCGTGGGATTGGAGGGGTACGGACTGGAGATCGTGGGACAGGTCCCCATCCGCGTCCGGCCCAATCCGCACAACCGCCGTTACCTCAAGACCAAACGCGAGAAGCTAGGCCACTTGCTCTAGGGGCCTCGGACGGGGCAGGATGACCGGGATGCTGAAGCGCGTAACGAAGGCGGGTCCCAAGGCCTCGGGCTTGCGGGTTGCGGTGGTTGCGTCCGAATACAATCGCCGCCATGTGGACGGGCTCGTGGATGGTGCCTTGCGGGTTTTGAAGGAATCTGGAGTCGAGGTGGAGGTGGTCCGGGTTCCGGGGGCCTTCGAAATCCCGGTGACGGTGGAAACCCTGCTGCGGGGGCGTCGTCCCAAGGTTTCGGCGATCCTGGCCCTGGGCGTGATCATCCGGGGTGAGACCGCGCATGCCGATCTGGTGGGGGGAGCGGTCACCCAGGCGCTGATGGAGATTTCGGTGCGCCACCGCATCCCGGTCATTCACGAGGTGCTGCTGGTGGCGAACCAGAAGCAGGCGGAGGTCCGGTGCCTGGATCCCCGATACAACCGGGGCGGCGAAGCGGCGACCACGGCCCTCTCCATGACCCGCACGCTGGGTCGTCTGATCACCGAGGGCGCGGGCCGTTGAGCGGCTGCGATGCACCATCGTCGAAGAGCTCCCGAGCACTCCGCGCTTTACAAGGGAACCCCCTAGCCGTTTTTCTATTGGGACGCGGCGGTTCCGATTGCCTGCCGCTCCCGAATAGACCCGACGCGGGTTCCGTCCATTGGATGGAAATTCGGATGCAAACATGACCACCACCATCAAAATTCTTGCCGGCGCGCTTGTGCTCGCCGGTCTCGCCACCGCCAACGCCGCCGACATTGCCGGCAAAGTCACCCTGAAGGGGACTCCTCCCGCTGAGAAGGATCTGCCCCTGGATCCGGCCTGCGGAAAGCTCTGGCCCAAAGAAAAGCCCAAGACCCGCTTCTATTCGGTGGGGGCCGAGAGCGGTCTGGCCGACACGCTGGTTTACTTGAAGAAGGTGGACGGCAAGCCGGGCGAAGCGAGCAAGCCGGCCATGCTGGACCAAAAAGGTTGTGAATACGTCCCGTACGTCATCGGGGTTCAGACCGGGCAAAAGATCCTGATCCGCAATTCGGATCCCGTTCTGCACAACGTCCACGCCACTCCCAAGATCAACAAGGAGTTCAACCTCGCCCAGATGTCGGGTGGCAAGGACATCGAACGCTCGTTCGACCAATCCGAGGTGGTGGTTCGCTTCAAGTGCGATGTCCATCCCTGGATGTTCGCGTATGTCGGGGTCTTCCCGCACTCCTACTTCGCCGTTACCGACAAGGACGGAAATTTCAAGATCGAGGGCGTTCCCGCCGGCAAGTACTCGGTGGCCGCTTTTCATCGCAAGTCGCACGGGACCGAGGACAAGGCGGTGGTGCAGGAAGTCACCGTCGCCGATAAGGCCGTGACCGCGAACTTCTCGGTTGAGGTTGCCGCCGCCCAGTAAGGGCTCAAGGAATCCTCATTGGACTGGAGCTTGTTTCATTTGTATTGATTCTGTGGAGAGCCGCCGGGGTCACACCTCGGCGGTTCCTTTTGCAGCGATGGCCGTCGAACAGAAATCGCAAATCGGGATCAGCCGCTACGCCGCATTCACGGCGCTGATGACGCTGGGCCTGATCGCATTGGGAGGGCTGGTGACCTCCCATGGCGTGGGCATGGCCGTACCCGACTGGCCGACCACCTACGGCTACAACATGTTCCTGTTCCCGATCTCCCAGTGGGTCGGGGGCATTTTTTACGAGCACACCCATCGGTTGTGGGCCTCGGGGGTAGGGTTCCTCACCATCGGTCTGGCGGTGCTTTTTCATTGGAAGGCCACGGATCGGCGTCTGGCTCGCCTGGCCTGGCTGGCCCTTGTCCTGGTGATCGTGCAGGGGATTCTGGGCGGGCTGCGCGTGAGCCTGATGAAGGATCAGATCGGTGTTTTTCACGCGTCCCTGGCCCAGGCGTTTCTCGTTCTGCTGATTGGCCTGTCCGTGGCGACGTCCGCCTGGTGGCAGCGCTGGTGCGCCGCTCCGGTGGCCCTTCCGCGCGGGCTGGCCCGCTGGGTGGGATGGGTGACGGCCGCCATTTTTGTGCAACTGATCGTGGGCGCGTCCATGCGACATCAACACGCCGGTCTCGCCATTCCTGATTTTCCGCTCGCCTACGGCCGGTTGTGGCCGTCGGTCGACGAAGCCTTTCTTCAGCAGGTCAATGCCCTGCGAACCGATGTCCGGGATTTTCATCCGATCACCGCCGGGCAGATTCATCTGCACATGGTCCACCGGCTCCTGGGCCTGGCGCTCGGCGTGGCGGTGCTGGCGACTTCACGGGCTGTGCGGCGCGCGGCGGGGGCCTCCTCGACGGCGGGTCGTTGGGCGACGGCCTGGGGTGTTTTGATTCTTCTCCAGGCCAGTCTGGGTGCCTTCACGGTCTGGACCAACAAGGCGGCGGATATTGCCACGGCCCACGTCGTGACCGGTGCCGCCTGCCTGGCTGTCGGGGCGATTACCACGGCGCTTTGCCGGGTGGGGGCCCGCGCCAGCCAGACCTGCGGGGCAATCCTACCGACGGGAAGCTCCAGCAGGGTGACCCAGGGTGTCGGGTCTGATTTGGCCGCCGGTCGTCCGGTGGCGGTACAAGAGGTTCACGGATGAGAGCGGCCCTTGCGGCAATGCGGGAATCGAGCAGCTCCCTGATCGGGGTGCTGGGAATTCTGCGCGAACTGGTGAAGGCGCGGCTGACCGCGCTGGTGTTGATCACAACCCTGACCGGCTATTTCGTGGGGAGAGTGGCCACCAGCGATTGGCTGGGCTGCCTGCACGTTCTGGTGGGCACCGGATTGGTGGCTGCGGGTGCCGCGGCGCTGAACGAGTGGTGGGAGCGCGATTTGGACCGCCTGATGGAGCGCACCGCGCATCGCCCGCTGCCCTCTGGCCAGATCGAGCCCGCTGTGGCTCTGGCCCTCGGACTGGTCTCCTCGCTGGGAGGCATCGTTTATCTCGGTCTGGTGGTGAATCCCCTCACCGCGTCCCTCGGAGCCCTCGCTCTTTCCAGCTATGTCCTGATCTACACCCCGCTGAAGCGCCGGACAGTCTGGAACACGTTCGTCGGAGCGCTTCCCGGTGCCCTCCCGCCCTTGATGGGATGGACGGCTGCCCGGGGTGGGCTGGGGACGGGTGGACTGGCGCTTTTCGGAATCCTTTTTCTCTGGCAGATCCCGCACTTCATGGCCATCGCGTGGTTGTACCGCGAACAGTACGCCCAGGCCGGATTTCGCATGCTGCCCAACATTGATCCGGCAGGACGTGCCACGGCGTGGTCGGCCCTGGTGTCCGCGGCGTTCCTCGTCGCCACGAGCCTGGTGGTTTCCTGGGCCGGAGTGGCCGGGACGACCTACGCGGTGGGAGCGCTCATCCTCGGTGCTGTTTTTGTCGGATCCACCGTCCGTTTTGTTCAGGACCGCAACCGGCGTCATGCGCGCCTGGTCTTTTTCGCCTCGATTGTCTATTTGCCCCTGCTGCTCGGACTCTTGATGTTCGACAGCGTTCTGCGAACCGTCGGATAAACGACCCGGAACCAGAGCCCCGACACCTCCCATGAGTCAGTCCACAAGCCACGCCCCGAGTCATACCCATAGCGATGCCCACGACCACGGGGGGCATCACGACGCCGGATTCTGGAGCACGTATGTGTTTTCGACCGACCACAAGGTCATCGGAATCCAATATGGCGTCACGTCGCTGCTCTTTCTCTTTTTCGGCTTCCTTCTGATGCTGGCGATGCGCTGGCAGATGGCCTATCCGACGGAGCCGATTCCGGTGGTGGGCGGGCTGCTGGCGGCGGTTCTCGGGGAGCCGGCCGCGGGTGGCAAGATGTCGGCCGACCTGTACAACGCCTTTGGTGCGATGCACGGGACGATCATGGTCTTCCTCGGGGTGGTGCCGCTGGGCTTCGCGGCGTTCGGCAACTATCTGGTGCCACTGCAGATCGGGGCGCCGGACATGACGTTTCCGCGAATCAACATGGCGAGCTTCTGGTCGTTCCTGCTGGGCGGGCTGATCATGTTTGTCAGCTTCTTCATTCCCGGAGGCGCGGCCAAAGGGGGGTGGACGTCCTATTCGCCGCTGGCGACGATGATTGAGACGGACGGGCAGACCTGGTGGATCATCGGGATGGTTTTCCTGATCACCTCCTCGCTGCTGGGATCCGTGAACTTCATCGCGACCGTGATCCAGTTGCGCGCCCCTGGGATGAGCTGGATGCGCATGCCCTTTTTCACCTGGGCCCAGTTCGTGACGGCCTTCATCCTGTTGCTGGCGTTTCCGCCCCTGGAAGCCGCCGCGGTGTTGCAGCTGGCGGACAAGGTGTTGCACACGAGTTTCTACCTGCCGACGGGGTTGATGAAGGCGGGGCAGCTGGTGGAGGTCAGTGGCGGCGGGAGTCCGCTGCTCTGGCAGCATCTCTTCTGGTTCCTGGCGCACCCCGAGGTGTATGTCCTGATCCTGCCGGCCATGGGCATTGTTTCCGAGATCATCGCCAACAACTCCCGCAAGCCGGTTTTTGGCTATCGTTCACTGGTTTATTCCGTGCTGGCGGTCGGTTTCATCTCGTTCATCGTGTGGGCGCATCACATGTACCTGACGGGCATGGGGACGAAGATTTCCACCTTCTTCCAGACCACCACGATGATCATCTCGGTGCCCTCGGTGATCATTCTGACGTGCCTGTTTCTTTCGCTCTGGGGCGGATCAATACGCTTCAACACGGGCATGCTGTTCGCCCTCGCGTTTCTGCCCATGTTCGGGATCGGGGGACTTACGGGGCTGCCGCTTGGATTCAACTTCAGCGACATCCACCTGCATGACAGCTATTACGTCATTGCACACTTCCACTATGTGGTGGCGCCCGGATCCATTTTCGCTCTGTTTGCGGGGGTCTATTACTGGTACCCGAAGATCACGGGACGGAAGATGAACGAGATGCTGGGGAAGATTCATTTCGGGGCCTCGTTCGTGTTCATGAACCTGATCTTTTTCCCGATGTTCGCCCAGGGCATCGCCGGCATGTCCCGGCGCATGTCGGATGGCGGCGCCACCTACCTGGTGACGGATGCGACGAAGGACATCCTGGGACGACTGGATCCGAGCGTGGTGAATGCGAACATCGGGATCACCACCGCGGCGATTCTGCTGGGTGTGGCGCAGATCCCGTTCATTTGGAACTTCTTCTCGAGCATTTTCATCGGCGAGAAGGTGACCAACGACAATCCGTGGGATGCCACCACGCTGGAGTGGCAGACCCCGACGCCTCCGCCGCACGGGAATTTCGTGAAGGCGATCAAGGTTTACCGGGGACCTTACGAGTACAGCGTTCCCGGTGCTCCCCGGGATTTCCTCCCGCAGAACGAGGATCTCCGCCGCTGATCGGTAGCGAAACCAAACCCGACCCCATTCCTGTCCATGGACATTCCCTACACAGTCCTGCCGCGCCGGGACACCGGTCTATACAACGCCAAGCTGGGCATCTGGCTCTTCCTGGCGTCGGAAGTGATGCTCTTTGGGGCGCTCTTTTCCTCCTACATCCTGTTGCGGGTGGGCGCCTATCCGGGTGTCTGGCCGCATGGCATTCTGAATGTGCCGGTGGGAACCGTGAACACGATGGTGCTTATTTGTTCCAGCGTGACCGTGGTGCTGGGGTGGGCGGCCTTGAAGGCGAATGATTTTGCCAAGTACCGGAAGGTCCAGGCCATCACCATTGCCTGCGCGGCGATGTTCGTCTGCATCAAGAGCTACGAGTACTACGACAAGTTCACCCATTACGAAGTCGTGATGAAGGATGGCCGGGTCATTGACGGGCATCTGGTGGAGAAGGTTGGCGGGGGGCAGGTGGTGAACGGGGTGAAGCAGCCCCCGGAGCACATCGTGCTGCATGGCGTGGAGTTCCCGGCGGAGATGAAGGCGGCCGGGATGGCCAAGGTTCCGCTGATGGAGAAGATGGCGGCCGCGGGCGGGGAGGCAGGACACGGGGGCCATGCGGGCCACGTGGAGCACAAGGAGTACAAGATCGCCTGGGCGGACACCTCGCGGGTCCAGAACTACGGTCCCTGGCACAACACGTATCTGGCGATTTACTTCACCATGACCGGCCTGCACGCGCTGCACGTCATCGGCGGAGCGCTGGTGATCGGGTGGATCTGGGGTCCGGGGGGGTCGATGTGGAAGACGGATCCCGAGCGTTACACCAATCGCGTCGAAGTCTCCGGCCTGTTCTGGCACTTCGTCGATCTCGTCTGGATTTTCCTGTTCCCGGTCCTCTACCTCCTCTGAACCATGACTCATCACGACGTTAGCAAGCACGTACGGACCTATCTGTTGGTTTTCGGCGCGCTCATCGTGGGAACGATTCTCACGGTGGCGGCCTGGAAGGTGCACCTGCCGACCCTTTTCCTGACGGTGCTGGTGGCCATGATCATCGCCAGTTTGAAGGCCTCGCTGGTGGCGGGTTGGTTCATGCACTTGGCGAGCGAGCAGAAGATGATCTACGTGATTCTTGGTTTCACGGCGTTCTTTTTCCTCGGAATGGTGGTCCTCACCATCTGGGCGATGACCGACACCCCAACCCACGTGATGCCCTGAAAGATCTGCCATGTCACTCAAGGCCTTCCACGTCATCTTCATCACCTCCGCCTTCCTCCTGGCTGTGTTTCTCGGAGGATGGTGCCTGAACGAGTACTCCCGGAATGGACAGGTCATCCAGGGATTGCTTGGACTGCTTTCGCTCGCCGGATCCGTGGCGTTGATCGTCTACGGCCGGTATTTCATGAAGAAGCTGAAGAACATCGATTATTTCTGAGCCCACCATGAAGCAGCCTCCATCGATCCCCCTCCTGGCCGGTGCCGTCGTGGCATTCCTGGCGTCGCCCTCGGCGCAGGCCTGTGCAGTGTGTTTCGGTCGCACGGATTCCCCTCTGGGCAAAGGCCTTCATTGGGGGGTTCTGGCGCTGCTGGTGTTCATTTTTGGGCTGCTTGCCGCCTTTGGAGCCTTCGCGGTCTATCTCGTCCGCCGCGCGGCCTCGGTCGAGGCCGAGCGATCGACCGAAGAGGGTGGCCCCGTTTCCTGACGTCCCTTCCTTCCCCCTGCGTACCATGATGGAGAAACTGCTGAAACTGCCGATGGTCGCGTCCGAACACGGACGCGACGTGAACGAGTTGGTGATCCTGGTGCACTGGCTCATGGGCTTGCTGCTGGTCGGCTGGTCCCTCTTTTTCGTCTACACCCTGCTTCGGTTCCGGGCGTCCCGGAATCGCAAGGCGGACTACCTGGGGGTGACCGGCCATGCGTCGACCTGGCTCGAAGTGGCCGTGGCCGGGATCGAAGCGGTCCTGCTCATCGGATTCGCCATTCCGCTGTGGGCGCGGGTCGCGTCCGACTTTCCGTCGGACAAGGATGCCACGGTGTTGCGCGTGGTCGGGGAGCAGTTCGCGTGGAGCCTGATCTATCCTGGACCGGACGGGAAATTCGGTCGGCAGGACATGTCGCTGATCACGTCGGAGAACCCCTTTGGATTCGACAAAAAGGACGACCTGACGAAGGACAACGTCGTTCAGATGAACGAGATGCACGTTCCGATCGGCAAGCCGGTGATTCTCAGCTGTTCGTCCAAGGACGTGATCCACAGCTTCAAGGTGGTGCCGCTTCGGGTGACCCAGGACTGCATTCCGGGCCTGAATATTCCCACGCATTTCGTGCCCACCCAGGAGGGGAAGTTCCAGGTCATCTGCGCCCAGTTGTGCGGGAATGGTCATGCCGCGATGGCCTCGGGAGTGGTGGTGGTGGAGTCCCAGGACGCCTACACCAAGTGGCTGGCGAGCAAATCCAGCGGCGGCGGGGCTGCGGCGTCCTTCGAATAAAGTCTGTCGAACGGCGCGCCCCGTCCCGCATCGCGGAGCTTGAAAGCCGGTGAATTCCGGCCTTGGCTCAGTTCCCGGCGCGGGTCAGGTCAAACATGTCGAGACCCCTTCGAATCCTAACCGTTTCCGGCGCCCTGCTGCTCGCCGGACTGATCGGGCTGAATCTGTTTTCGAAGTGGCTGCTTTCGCGTCCGAAGCCGTTGCCGTTCCTGGGAGAGGTGGGGGATTTCGCGGTCACCAACCAGGCGGGTGTCCGGTTGGACAAGTCGGCGCTTCTGGGACGTCCGTGGGTGGCGGATCTGATCTTCACTCGTTGTCCGGGTCCCTGCCGTCAGTTGACCGCGGCGCTGGCCGGGATTCAGGCGAAGCTGCCCGCCGGTTCACCGGTTCGGTTGGTAAGCGTGACGTCGGATCCCGAGTTCGACACGCCTCTGGTTTTGGGTCGTTACGCGTCCAAGTTTGGGGCGGACACGAACCGCTGGCAGTTTGTCACGGGCAGCCGGGAATCCATCAGGAACCTGGCGACCACGCAATTGAAGCTGGTTTTGGCGGAGAAACCTGAAGCGGAGCGACAGGGGCCGGACGATTTGTTTCTGCATAGCACCCTGGCAGTGGTGGTGGATGGGAAGGGGCGTCTGCGTGCGGTGGTGGAGTTGCTGGAGGCGGGGGGTGTGGAGACGGTGCTGGAGGCGCTGCGGGCGCTGGAGAGGGAGGAATAGCTTTATGAAGGTGACTGATTTACCGGCCCTGAACGCGTGTTTGAACGCGATGTCGCTGGTCTTGCTGGTGATGGGTTTCGTGTTCATCCGAACCGGTCGACGGGAGGCGCATCGGCGCTGCATGATGGGGGCGTTCGCCACGTCCTGTGTTTTTTTGGTCTGCTACGTCCTGCACAAGGTGTTGGTGAGGGGGGTGCACACGAAGCTGGGGGCGGAAGGTCTCCTTAAAACCGTCTACTACGGGATGTTGATTTCCCACATCCTGTTGGCGGCTTCGATTGTCCCGCTGGCGCTGGTGACCATTTCGAGGGCGCGGCGGGGCATGTTCGAGGCGCACCGGAGCCTGGCGCGGTGGACATGGCCGATCTGGACGTATGTTTCGGTGACGGGGATCCTGATTTATTTCATGCTTTACCGCTGGTTTCCGGCGGGTGCCTGAAGCCTCGGGAGGAATTCGCTGGAACCGGCGCCGCCGGTGCGCAACAACAGGTTTTTGAAGCCATGCCAGAGCAGATCGTCATTCTCGATTTCGGCTCCCAGTACACGCAGGTGATCGCGCGTCGGATTCGCGAGTGCAATGTCTACTCGACGATCCTTCGCTATGACACGCCGGCGAAGGAGATCGCGGCGCTCCATCCGAAGGGCATCATCCTTTCGGGGGGGCCCTCGAGCGTTTACGCGGCGGATGCGCCGATGCCGGACCGGGGTGTTTTCAAGCTGGGGGTTCCGGTGCTCGGCGTCTGCTATGGTGTCCAGCTGCTGGCGCATTTCCTGGGTGGCAAGGTGGAGAAGGGCCAGAAGCGGGAGTACGGCAAGGGGACGCTGTCGGTGCTGGATCCGGCCTGCCCGCTTTTCGAGGGGCTGCCGACCACGCTGCAGGTCTGGAACTCGCATGGCGACAAGCTCACCCGTCAGCCGAAGAATTTCGCGGTGGTGGCGAAGACGGAGAATTCGGACTACGCGGTGATCGAGGATCGGTCCCGGAACTTCATCGGACTGCAATTCCATCCGGAAGTGGCGCATACGCCGCAGGGACGGCAGATCATTGCGAACTTCGTTCATCGCGTCTGTGGCTGCGGCAAGGAATGGACGTTGCGGGGGTGCCGGGGGCGGGGGGTGGGGGAGAGCGGGGCGCGGGTGGGGGGGGGGGGGGGGGTTGTGGGGTGGCGCGGGGGGTTCGACTCCAGCGTGGCCGCGGCGCTTTTGCATCGCGCGATCGGGGAGCGGCTGACCTGTATTTTTGTGAACAACGGTCTCCTGCGGTCCCGGGAAGCGGAGGTGGTGCAGGAGGTGTTCGGTCGGAACTTCAAGATGCAGTTGCAGTACGAGGACGCGAGCGTGCTGTTTCTGAAGCGGCTGAAGGGGGTGACGGACCCTGAGCGGAAGCGGAAGATCATCGGCCGTACGTTCATCGAGGTGTTTGAGGCCGCCACCAAGCGTGCGGGCAAGGCCAGGTTCCTGGCGCAGGGGACGCTGTACCCGGATGTCATTGAATCGGTGCCCATCGCGGGCAATCCGGCGGCGCTCATCAAGAGCCACCACAATGTGGGGGGCCTGCCGAAGCGGATGAAGTTCAAGCTGGTGGAGCCGCTGCGCTGCCTTTTCAAGGACGAGGTGCGGGTGCTCGGGCTGGAGTTGGGTTTGCCGGCGGAGATCGTCTATCGCCAGCCGTTCCCGGGGCCCGGACTCGCGGTGCGCGTGCTCGGGGATCTGACTCCGCGCAAGCTGGAGATCGTGCGGGCGGCGGATGCGATCGTGGTGGAGGAGATGAAGAGCAACGGCCTCTATCACAAGATCTGGCAGAGCTTCGCGGTGCTGCTCCCGGTCAAGAGTGTGGGCGTGATGGGGGATGAGCGGACCTACGACGAGACCATCTGCGTGCGCGCGGTGGAATCGCAGGATGGGATGACGGCGGACTGGGTCCGGCTCCCCTACGACCTTCTGGAAAAGCTCTCAAACCGGATCGTGAACGAGGTCAAGGGCGTGAACCGCTGCGTGTTCGACATCACCAGCAAGCCGCCCGGAACGATTGAATGGGAATGAGCCCGGGGAAGTTCCGGGCCGGGCGCGAGTCGTCGTGCCGGCGCGGGCTTCCTGCGGTCCGGGTTCCGTGGTCCGGCGCCGTTCCCTGAACGAGCCGACATCCCACCGTCGGTAGTCGCATCAACCCCTTTTCAGCTCCCCGTTTCGGATGAATCCCGAGCCACCAGAACAGAACCCCGGCAATCCGCAGGATCCCGCCGGTCAGACGCCGGAATCCCCGGTGCCGCCACCTCCGGCGCAGTCGGCTCCCCCGTTGCATCCCGCGCATCACAAACCGACCGGTGGGCTGCATCGGCGGATGGACCAGAGCTTCCTGGAATACGCGAGCTACGTGATCCGGGATCGGGCCATCCCGAACCTTGCGGACGGACTGAAGCCGGTTCAGCGGCGGATTCTGTGGGCGATGCATCGCATCGACGACGGCAAGCTGCACAAGGTGGCGAACATTGTGGGGCAGACGATGCCCTACCATCCGCATGGCGACGCCTCGATCGGCGATGCGATTGTGGTGCTGACGAACAAGCGGTTTGTCATCGAGGGGCAGGGGAACTTCGGCAACATCTTCACCGGGGATCCGGCGGCGGCCTCGCGTTACATCGAGGCGCGCCTGACGGAGCTTGCTCGGACGGAGTTGTTCAACGATGAGCTGACCGAGTTCGTTCCGACCTACGATGGGCGCAACAAGGAGCCGGTCACGCTGCCCTGCAAACTGCCGCTTCTGCTGATGCTGGGGACGGAGGGTATCGCGGTCGGATTGTCGGCGCGCATTCTGCCGCACAATTTCACCGAGCTCCTCGAGGCACAGGTGGCGATTCTCGAGGGCCGGAGCTTCAAACTCGTCCCCGATTTCCCGACCGGCGGCCTGATGGACGCCAAGGATTATGCGGATGGGACGGGTTCGGTGCGTGTGCGGGCGCGGGTGAAGGTGAAGGACGACGACACGGTGGTGATCACGGAGATCCCGCCTGGGACGACGACCGATTCGTTGATTGGTTCGATCGAGGATGCGGCGAAGAAGGGGAAGCTGAAGGTTCGGGCGATCAATGACTTCACCTCGGAGAAGGTGGAGATTGCGGTGGAGGTGCCGAAGGGGGTGGAGCCGCAGCAGTTGGTGGATGCGTTGTACGCCTTCACGCAGTGCGAGCAGTCGATCAGCAGCCGGATCGTGGTGATCCGGGACAATCGGCCGGTGGAGATGACGGTGACGGAGGTGTTGAAGGCGAACACCGACCAGCTGGTGGCGCTGCTGCAGCGGGAGCTGGAGTTGAAGCGGGACCACCTCGAACTCGAGCTGCATCACAAGACGCTGGTGCAGCTCTTCATCGAGCACAAAGTATACAAACGCCTGGAGACGGCGAAGACGGCCGAGGCGGTGGTGCGGGAGGTTTACGAGGGGTTCAAGCCCCTGCGGAAGCAGATGCTCCGCGACCTCACGGATCCCGACGTCGAGATGCTCCTGAGGGTTCAGATCCGGCGGATCTCGCTCTTCGACATCCAGCAGCATCGCGACGAGATGGAGAAGATCTCGGCCGAGCTGGCCCAGACGGTGAAATCGTTGAAGAACGTCCGGGCGTACACCATCAGCCGGCTCAAGGGGCTGCTGGCGAAGTACGGTCCGCAGTTCCCCCGCATGACGCGCTCGGGGCGCTTCGACGAGGTTGAGGCCAAGGACGTGGCGTTCAAGACCTTCAAGGTCACCTACGACAGCAAGACCGGCTACATCGGGTACAAGGTGGGCGGGGACGAGTTCACCCTGATGTGCTCGAAGTTCGACAAGCTCCTGCTGGTGTTCAAGGACGGCCGGTACAAGGTGATCGAGCTGCCGGAGAAACTGTTCGTGGGTCAGGACCTGATCTACTGCGAGCCGCCGGATCGCGAGCGGGTGTACACGGTGGCGTACAGCACGAAGGACGCGACCTGGATGAAGCGGTTCACGTTCGGCGGCACGATCCTGGAGAAGGAATACCAACTCTGTCCCGAGCCCAAGTCGAAGATCCTCTTCTTTGAGGCGGACACGCCGGAGAAGGTCTACATCAAATACAAGCAGGCGCCGTATCAGAAGGTGACGCAGCAGACGGCCAAGCCCGCGGATCTCGCGGTCAAGAACGCCAAGGCGCGGGGGAATCAGGTCTCGATCAAGGACGTGGCGAGCATCAACAGCAAGCCGCCGCGGAACTGGGATGCCGAGGAGCCCACGACCCAGCTGAAGTTCCTCTGAACTCCGGACTCGGGCTGGACGGTTGATCCCGTCCAGGCGCGGTCTTTACTGGAGGTGGGGTTTGTTGTCGCGGTTCCAGCGACGTGCGACCCGCTCGCGGTTGCCCAGGTCCTTCCACAGCTGCGCGGCGAGGTCCGTCCGGCGCTCGGCGGTGACGTGGCCGTCGCAGAACAGGATGCTGGCGCGCTTGTTGTGCAGGTCCAGGGGCCATTGCCGCTCCTCATACATGCCGATGAACCCGCTCCAGTCCGGGTCGCCCTTGCGCTTCAGGTCCCAGTTGCTGTCCCCAATGGCGATCATTTCGGTGGGATTCACCACCGCTTCCGGCTTTGTTTCACCCCAGATCGGGTCGCCCTTGTAGACTCCCAGACCGGTGTTGGGGTTTTGACCGGCGTAGGCTCCCCAGACGTTGTAGCCGTAGCTCATGAAGCTGACGCCGCCGGGAACGAGACGGACCTCGTCGGCGAGGTAGCCGTCCTCGGCGGGCAGTTTGCTTCCGAAGGTGGGTTTCCATTGGGCTTTTTCCGGGGCGGACGGGCACTTGAAGAGGTCGGTGCTACGCCCCATGCCGATGTGTTCCCGGAGCAGCGACGGCCAGATCCAGGAATTGTTCCGGCTGGCATTGATGCCGACGGGGTAATGGCCGGTGTCGTCGCTGAAGGTGGCCATGGCGATGCCCATCTGCCGGAGGTTGCTGAGGCATTTGATTCCCTTGGCCTTCTCCTTCGCCTTGGCCAGGGCGGGTAGAAGCATGCTGGCGAGAATGGCGATGATGGCGATCACCACCAGCAGTTCGATCAGGGTGAAGCCAGGGGCGGGCGCCCGGCGTGATGCACCGGGCCGATGCGAAGGATCATCGAAAGTCATGGTATGGTCCTTTCATGCTCCCGCGCCGGGGACGCCGTCAATCCCCGGCCGTGCGCCGGTGGGATTGCCGCAGCGCGACAATCCCCCCAACACGCGGGTGCGCCCGCCGGAAGTTGGTGCGAAAAAGCGGTTGGCTCCGCCCGCGGTGCTGCCGGTAAGCTCATCGCCCGATGTCCGACGAGAAGATGCCACGACTGAACAAGTTGCCGTTCTGGTTTGCGGACGGCGTGCTCCTTGCGACCGCCGGTGTGCTGGTCGCGGTGGGGGCACGGCCCCTGGGGGTTTGGGAGATGCTGACCATCGCGGGTTGCGGTGGTCTGGGGGCCTGGCTCGCGGTTCTTCCGTTTCTCAAGGAGTACGAGGCCTCCGTGAAACTGGCTGAGACGGATCGCCTGACCGAGACGGCCGCCCGCCTGGATCAACTTGAGGCCCTCGCCCAGCACATTGCGCACGCCACCAGCCAATGGCAGGCGGTCCAGGATCGCGCCGGTCAAACGGCGGAACTCGCGAAGGGCGTTGTGGAACGTTTGGCGCGCGAAGCCGAGTCCTTCGCCGGCGCGGTTCAACGGACCTCGGATGGCGAACGGCAGACCCTCAAACTCGAGGTGGAGAAACTGCGCCGGGTCGAGGGCGACTGGCTTCAGGCCACCGGCCGGGTGATGGATCACATCTTCGCCCTCCATGTCGCCGCCGTCCGCTCCGGTCAGCGTGGGCTGGTCGAACAAATCGACCGGTTCCATGGCGCCTGCCGCGAGGCGCTTCGGCGGGTGGGCTTCATGCCCATCGTCGCCGCACCCGAAGAACCGTTCGATCCCCGGAAACACCAGCTGCCCGAAGGCGGGGAAGTTCCCCCGGGCGCAGTGGTGGACGAAACGCTGGCGCCGGGCTTCGTGTTCCAGGGGCGACTCCTGCGCCCGATCATCGTGCGACTGGCGGGTTCCCCCGCCGCCGCCGCTGCTCCTGCGGGCGCCGGTGCGGAAGGGAACGTGGAGGGCGCCGGTCCGGCAGGCGCTGCGCCCGGAACCGGCACTGCTTCCACCGAGGCCGGGGAGTCGGTGAGCTTTACGGAGCCGCCCGCCGGACTGTCCTGAGCGACGGATCAGGCCGGGGCTGGACGGACGACGGCGGATTGGGTTGGAATCTTTGAATCCCGACAGGAATCGACATGGCGAAAGTCATTGCAGAAATGCTGGTGGAAAAGGTCACGCCCGAGGCGGCGGACGTGAAAACGCTCCTTCTCCGGTGGCCGGAGGGCTACGACGTGGAGTTCAAGACCGGGCAGTTCATCACGGTCTTCTGGCCGGATACGCCCACCTACAAGCGGGCCTATTCCCTTTCCTCGTGCGCCCTCGACCGAGGTTGCTTCGAGGTGACCATCAAGCGCGAAGGGAAGATGGGGACGCGGATTGTGGACTGGGTGAAGCCGGGGGATCGACTTGGCGTGCTTCCGCCTGCGGGACGGTTCCTGCCGGTGTTTGAGCCGGACATGCATCTGGTCTGCATCGCCGGAGGTTCGGGGGTGACGCCCTTCCGGGGTTTTGCCCGGGAAGCCACGCGGCGGGATCTCCCGACGCGGGTCACGGTGCTGTACAGCGTGCGACGGCCATCCGACATCATCTTCCGCCAGGAGTTCGAGGAACTGGCGCGGCAGAACCCGAAATTCTTGTTCCACGTAACCTGCACGCGCCTCACGCCCGACGATTCATGGCACGGGCATCATGGCCGGATCACGCCGCACTGGGTCCGGCAGCATCTGGGCGATCCCGAACGCACGGTGTTTTATGCCTGCGGCCCGAATGCCCTGGTGGATCACGCGGAACACATGGTCCTGCATGACCTCGGGATTCCGAAGGAGCGGATGAAGCTGGAGAAATGGGGCTGACCCGGGACCGCCGGGGCACCTGACGTCCGTCCGTCGCCTGATCCGGTGAGGCGCAGAGCCGGCGTCGGGAGCCGGCTTCGGGATCGAGGTCGGGAGCCGGGGACGCTAGAAGAGCCGGACGTACGATTTCTTGCGCAGGCGGGCGAGCCACTGGCCCTGGAGCCGGCTGCGTTCCGTCTGCACCAGGGTTCGTTCGATTTCGTCGCGAACCTCGGTGATGGGGCGGACGTGGGCGTTGCGAACCTCCTCCACGAGCATGATGTAAACGGCTTCGGCCTTCTCGATCGGATCGCTGCGCTTGCCGGCGGGCAGCTTGAAGGCGAGATCCGCCAGATCCTCACGCAGCACCTTGCGCTCCACCCAGCCCCACAGACCGCCTTCGCGCGCCTGCGAACCGTCGGAATAAACGGAAGCCATCTCGGCGAACGACACGCCTTCATCCAGTTTCCCGATGATCTCGCGGGCAAGGCGCATGGCATCGACGGGGTTCCGGGTCTTTTCCAGCACGATCATCCGCAGGCGGACCTGGTCGGCGATGCGGAACTTGTCCTCGTTGTCCTTGTAATATCTGTCGATGCGACCGGGGGAGATGAGGATATCGCGGGGGACATTCCGGCCGCGCATGATGTACTCGATGAACTGCTCGCGGATGTCGCGGCGGTAGCTTTCGAAGGTGACGCCCTGTTCCTGAAGGGTCTTCTGGAGGGTGGCGCGGTCGTCGTAGTGTTCCTTGATCTCCTTCTGCACGTGTTCCTCGATGTAGGTCTCGGGGATGTTGACCTTGAGATCGTCGAATTCCTGGATGATGAGCCGGCGTTCGATCAGGCGCTCAACCCCTTCGCGCTTCGCATCCTGGAGGCGCTGTCGAAACACGTCCGGCTGATTCGCGTACTGGACGCGCATGGCCTCGATGGGGCGGGCGATGAGTCGCTGGACCTGCTCGAAGGTGATCACGGAATTGCCCACCAGGGCGGCGATCCCATTGACCATGTCCGCAGCCCCGGACGGGGGAAGGAGGCGAACTGCGGCGAGGCCCGCGAGGCCCGCGATGATAGACAGGATCAGCTTCATTGCGCTGGGCTGCATGTTCCGGACCCGAGGCACCGGGGGTCAAGTCAGGCTTCAACTCTCCGGCCATTCAATTGGCCCCCCGATCCGTCGCCGGCGGCGCGGTTCCGGAGCTCCGGCCGAACCATCCCGAGGGTCGCCATCACGCAGGCCCAGCCGAAGACATCCCCGAACCGGTTGTAAAACGTCCCTCCAGGATTGCCAAAGGTGAGGGTCAGGAGATCGAACCCGGGATCATAAACATCCCGTCCCTCGGCGAGCCGGACGGAATGCACCCGCCCGCGGGCATCGACCCAGCAGCTGATCCCGTTGTTGGTGGCCCGGATCAGCGGAATCCCGTTCTCCACGGCCCGGAACACCGCGTTGGCCAGGTGCTGCCACTGGGCGGCGCTCCGGTCGAACCAGGCGTCGTTGGTGAGGTTGACCAGGAAATCGACCCCCGCACCGGCATGTTCCCGGGCCTGCTGCGGAAAGTTGTCCTCGAAACAAATCAGGGGGGACGCGGTAACCCCCAGGTTCTCCAACCGGAAGGACTCGGGCTTCCGACCCGGATGAAATCCGTCCCCGATCGGAGCCAGCCGGCGCAGAAACGGGAACCAGTCCGCCAACGGAATGTACTCCCCGAACATGACCAGGCGTCGTTTCCGGTACGACGCGACGATCCGGCCCTCGGGATCCATGAGAAAAGCCGAGTTGTACGCGCGTCCCGGCGTCCCGGCGTCTGTCTCGTCGGGTTCCGCCTCATCGGCCCCGAAAATAAGCCAGGTGCGCGCCCCCTTGATGGCGGCGGCGAGTCGGTCGAAATCGGAACGTTCCAGCCCGCCCGGCAACGATGCCTCCGGCCAGACCACCAGGTCCGGCCGGGTCGCCAGCGTCTGTTCGGTGAGGCGAAGCAGGGCCTCGAAACGGTTGGTGACCGCGTCCGGATCAAAAATGACGTTCTGCGGAATGGCCGGCTGGATCAGGCCGAGGCTCAGGCGCCGGGGCGCCTTGGGTTCCGTGAAGACGGCGAGAAACCCGCCAAACGCAATGGCCACCATGATCAGCGCCGGAAAAATCAGCGGCCGGCGCCAGACCAGGGTCTTGTCGGGGTCGCGTAAAAGCAGGATGACCGCCGTGAACAAGGACACCGAAAACCAGACGATGGTGAAGGAGACCCCATAGATTCCGGTCACCGAGGCCACCTGGATCAGGGGCAGCATCCGGTACTGGGACGCCCCCAAAAGGTTCCAGGGGAACCCCCCGAACAGGCGGGCGATGAACATCTCCCACGCCACCCACGCCGCAGCGCACGCCAGAAACCAGAGGTTGAGCCGAAGCCAGGGCGCCGCCGTGAAGTCGTCACCCAGTTCCCGGAACGTAAACGGCCCCGCCCGGACCAACCCCAGCCTGCGCGCCATCCGCCACGAGGCCGCCGCCCAGACCGGCGGAAACAAGGCCAGAAAGAAGGATAGGGCGAACCAGCCGGTGTACGCCCCCGCCGGAAACGGGATGTGCCGGAGCCACGAGAGGCTGATGAGGTAATGGACCGCCGCCGCAACGTACCCCGCCCGGAACGTCAATCCCCCCGGCGCACCCCCCGTGACCGTCAGCAACAGCCCCGGAACCGCCCAGGCCAGCCCGGCGACACCCGGCAGGGGAAAGGAAATGCCCCACACCACCCCGGCCAGGGCGGCGGCAAACAGTCGGGTGCGGGTGGTCCAGGCCGTCATCTTCATGGCGTCACGAGCGGCCGGGAGATTGGGCAGCCCCTCACCCCACCGCAAGCCGGGGCCCACATCCACCCTGGTTACTTCGCCAGCGGCAGCGCTCCCAGCAGGCGCACCAACGCAAAAGGACGCAGCTCCAGCGCGAATTCGTCCTCGGTCGAGACCAGTCGCTGGCCCGCATTCGAGCGCCAGGTCTCCGACGCCGACATCGCCTGGAGCACGTTGGTGTCATCCAGAAACCTCAACCGCCAGGTCCCCGGCAGGCCCGTGATCCGCGCTTCCACGGTCTCCGGGGTCAGGTTCGCAATCCACAGCGCCACCCGTCCCTGCTGCCGGATCGCCAGCGTCGCCAGGGTCCGGTTCGGGCCGGATTGGACCCGGAGAACCTCCCCCCTTGTGAATTCCGCGAGGTCCGCAAACACGTGATACAACGGAAACACACCGCCCGGGACGGAGGGAAACAGGCTCGCCGGCAGGGCGGGTTTTGCCGATTCCAGCACGCCCCGCGGGCCGGAGGTCTCGAACCAGGTGAGGCTCTCCACGGCCATGGGAGTCAACGCCCCCAGCATGGCAAGGGTCCAACCCGCCCCGAACAGTGACAGCTGGCGGGCATCCACCTCCGGAGGGAGTTCCCCGTCCGGTGGCCGCATCGGGACGCCACTCGCCACCGGATTGAACCGGGGCTTGAGCGTGATCGGCGACACCACCAGCGGGACACCGGGAAAATACGCGGCGACACTGGTGATCTGCTGCGCCGCCGCCTCCGGGGTCTCCGCGAGGCTGGTCAGGTCAAAGGCGTGCACCTGCGGATTCATCGACCACGCGATGAACTCGGCGTCCCCGGGCGGGCGTTCGAGATTCAACTGATACAGGTCCGCGTCGGTGCCGGCCCCGATCGGCGCCGCGAAGTCCGCGAGGGGGCCGCGCACCAATCCGAACAGTTCTGCGGGCGTGGAACGGCGGCCGTCCTGGAAGACCATGATCCGGACGATGTCGGGGCGCGCCGAACGGACGGCCTCGAACAAAGGCCGGAGGTCCGAGGCTCCGGAAGCGGGGAAATGGAGGGCCATTTCCAGGGGGACGCCCAGGTCCGCCGCCTCGCGCGCATGGCGTCGGAGGCGCGCCGGATAACCGGGGTCCGCCAGGTGCAGGTCCACCCGCAGATGGGCCAGGGAAAGCGCCGAAAGCTGGGTGAGTTCCTGGTCCGACAACGGCTGGTCGTGGCTGGCCGCCCCGAGTCCGATATCCGGAAGCCGGCGAATGCGCGCCGAACCGGGATCCAGGTACACCGCGGCGCTCCGGCCCGGCCCCGTCGATCGGGGAACGCTGACCGGGCGGTCGTGGAGAAGCCGGACCTCGACGGTTTGCCTGAGGCGCGTTCCCGCCGCGATCTCGGCGGGGAAGGGGAGCCGGATGGGGGTGCTGTAGGTCTTGAAGGAGGCATCGGTCCAATTCCGCTGGTCCTCGGTTTCGAAGACCTCGCCCGTGAATCGAACCCCGGCCCACAGCCCGGGTTCGATCTCGTGATCGATGCCGGTCATGTCCTGGAAGCCGGGAACCGGCTGCCCGGAGGCGATGATCGTGGGGAAGGTGTCGGTGTGGACCGATCCGTCGACGCGATGAATTCGGACGGGTTTGCCGCAGCATTCGCGGATCGGGTGAAGCACGCAGCAGCCGATGCGATTCCGCAGGAAAGTGGTTCCCGCCATGCCTTCGAATTCGAAAACCACGGAGCTTTCGGCCGTTCCCAGGATCCGCGCCCGCCATTCGAACTCAATGTCCCCCCGACGGTGCATGGACCGGTAATCAATGCGAAACCAGTCCGGTCCGGTCTCGATCCGCTCGTCGTGCAGGGTCCCGGGAACGGTGCCCCAGTTCGCGTCCCGCACGGCCGCGTAGATGCGCCGGATGATCTCGCGCGACCCCAGTCGGATGTGTCGAAGGTCGCCCGCCTCGTAGGTGATCTCGAGGGAACCGGCGCGAAGTGCGGTCTGCCGCGGGGGCGGTTCCGCGGACCCGTGGCGCAGAAAATTCAGTGGGAGGGCGGGCATGACGACGTCGGTTCCCCGGATCCTGCGCGGCCAAACCCAGCACCGCAAACACGAGTTGGGCCGGGGGATCGCCCCAAGGAATTCGTGATGAACCGCGGAAGGCTTCCGGGTAGCGTTCCCGCACAACGATGAGTTTGCCCACCGGTTGCAGGCTGCTGGCGATCGATGATACCGCCGAGAATCTGCAGGTCGTGTCGGCCATCCTGCGGGGTGCCGGGTATGCCGTCAGCGTGGCCCGCTCGGGGGAGCAGGGACTCGACATCGCGCGCCGTGCCGCGCCCGATCTGATCCTGCTCGATCTCGTGATGCCGGGTTGGGACGGATTCGAAACCGGCGCGCGTATGAAGGCCGAGGTGTCCCTGCGGGAGATCCCGGTGGTCTTTCTCACCGCCAGCCAGGAGTCGGCCGACGTGGTCAAGGGGTTCGAGTCGGGGGCGGTGGACTACGTCACCAAGCCCTTTAACGCCGCGGAACTGCTTTCGCGGGTGCGGACGCATCTCGAACTGCGGGCGGCGCGGGAACGGCTGGGGTCGCTGGCCCGGCAGTTGTCCCGCTACCTCTCCCCGCAGATCCATGAGGCGATCTTTTCGGGGGAACGCCGGGCCCGCCGGGAAACCCGTCGCCGGCCACTGACCGTGTTCTTCTCGGACATCGTGGGCTTTACGGCGCGCACGGAGGCCCTGGGGGATGCGGAACTGGCGTCCTGGCTGAATGATTATCTCGAGGAAATGGCCCAGGTCGCCCAGCGCCATGGTGGCACGCTCGACAAATTCATCGGGGACGCGGTGATGGTGTTTTTCGGGGATCCGGGAACCGCCGGGGTGGAGGAGGATGCGCGTCGGTGCGTGCGCATGGCCTGGGAGATGCTCGAGGCCGCCCGACGGCGCGACACCGAGATTCGCGTGGGACTCTGTTCCGGTGAATGCATTGCCGGGAACTTCGGGAGCGAAGTGCAGATGAACTACACCATCATTGGCTCAGTGGTGAACGCCGCGGCCCGGCTGCAGTCGGCGTCCGCCCCCGGCCGCATTCTGATTGCTGAATCGACCCGGCGTCTGCTGGGACCCGGGTTCACCTGCGAACCCCAGGGATCGATCCAACTCCGCGGCATTGCCCAGCCCCTGTTGAGCTGGTGGGTGACCGCGATCGACCAGGTCGAATCGGAAGCCCTGCCACAACCCACGGAGACCCCTGCATGCTGAAGGTCGAATTCTCGCTTGCCCGACGGATCACCCTGCTGCTGGCCGCGCTGGATCTGTTGTTGCTGGTGGTGGCCGCCGCGTCGTTCCTGCGGTTGCGCGGGGCGGAAGGGCGCTACGCCCGGCTGTTCGAGGCCGACAGCCGGGCGCTGCTTTCCATCCCCCGGATGAACGTCGCGCTGCACGACGCCGCCCGGATCTCCGCCCAGCGCGCGAACTCCACCATGCCGGACGAGGCCGCGCGGCTGGACCGCGAACTCGCCGCCGTGCGCACCCGCATGGCCCAGGAGACGGCCGGACTCCGCACCGCCATGCCCGAATACAGCCGGGTCTCGACGGACTTTGACCGGGCGTTCAACGACATGCTGTCGGCCGCCCAACACATGCGCGACGTCGTCTCCTCGAGGCACTCCGAGGCCGCCCGCATGCAGGCCCGACAACAGTTCCTCGCGCGCTTCGAAAAGCTGCGCGCCTTTCTCCAGGCTCTCGGCGACCAGATCCGCGACCGCATGATCGAGGAGGCCCGACAGGCGGAGATCGTGGCCGACCGCATCATCCGGCACACCCTGCTCATGGCCGTCATCGCACTCGCCGGCGGCCTGGTTCTGGCCCAGGTCTGGGTCTGGCGCTGGGTCGCCCTCCCGTTGCGCGCCCTCGTCACCACCGTCCGCCGGCTCGTCGCCGGCGACCTGAACACCGACATCCCGGGCGGCGGGCGCTCCGATGAAATCGGGCTGCTGGCCTCCGCGCTCGGCGTGTTTCGACAAAGCCTGGAACGGAAGCGGGAACTGGAGGAGGCGGGCCGCGACCAGGTGGCGCGTCTCGAACAAAGCGAATCGGAACTGCGCAAAAGCCAGCACCTGCTCCAAAGCGTCACCGACAACGCCGAGGCCTTCATCTTCGTCAAGGACCTCCAAGGCCGTTACCTGTTCGTCAACCGGCTGTATCTCAGCCTGCTCAAACGGTCGGCCGCAGACATCCTCGGTCGGACGGTGCATGACATCTTCCCTCCCGAGGCCGCCGCCGGCTTCGCCCAGGGCGAGAGCGAGGTGCTCACCACGGGCGTTCCCCAGGTCGGGCAGGCGACCATGTTCTCCCACGACGGCGTGCCCCGCTACTTTCTCGCCCACAAGTTCCCGCTCTTCGACGAACAGGGACGCATGTTCGCCATCGGCGGCGTCTCGACCGACGTCACCCAGATCAAGAAAACCGAGGAGGAACTGGCCCGCGCCCGCGACGCGGCCGAATCGGCGAACCGCGCCAAGAGCGCCTTCGTGGCCACCATGAGCCACGAAATCCGCACGCCGATGAACTCCATCATCAACCTCACCGGGCTCGCCCTCGACGGCGAACTCGAACCGCGCCAGCGCCAGTTCGTCGATGTCGCCCACTCCTCCGCCCGCGGCCTGCTCGCCCTGCTCAACGACATCCTGGACTTCTCCAAGATCGAAGCCGGCCGGCTCGAACTGGAATCCGCCCCCTTCGGTCTCCGGCATCTGCTGGAGGAGGTCGGCGATTCGTTCCGCGGCCGGGTCATGGAGAACCGCCTCGAATTTGCCATCCTCGTCGATGACGACGTTCCCGACCGGCTCGTGGGCGACACGCTCCGGCTGCGCCAGGTGCTCACCAACCTGCTGGGCAATGCCTTCAAATTCACGGAACGCGGCGAGATCGCCGTCCGGGTCTCCCTCGACCACGAGGCCGCAGTCGAACCCCTCGGCGAACCGGACGCGGAATCCCCCGCCGACTTCGCTCGCGCGGATGGATCCCTCCATTTTTCGACCGGCGTGGCGCCCATCCAGGTGCGATTCTCCGTCACCGACACCGGCATCGGCATCGCCCCCGAGAAACAACGGTTCCTCTTCGAAGCCTTCAGCCAGGCCGACACCTCGACCTCCCGCAAATACGGGGGCACGGGACTCGGTCTCGCGATCTCCAAACGGCTCGTGACCCTCATGGGCGGCGGCATCCAGGTACGTTCCGAACCGGGCAAGGGCAGCGAATTCACGTTCACCGCCCGCTTCGACGCCTGCCACGGCCAGGAATGCGCCGGACTCGAACGCCAGGGACTGCCCCGCGACCTGGAACATACCCGGGCCCTCGTGGCCGCCGGCAATGAACTGACCCGCGAACTGCTCGTCCGCACGCTCCGCCGCTTCGGCCTGCGCACCGAAGGCGTCGACTCCGGCGACGTCGGACTGCGCCGTTTCCGCGAGGCTCTCGAATCCGGAGACGGCTTCGGCCTGGTGGTCGTCGACTGGATGCTGCCCGCCGAGGGCGGCATGGAATGGGTCCGCCGGGTGAACGGAATCTCCGGCGCCGACCCTGTCCCACTGGTAATGGTCAGCTCCTTCACCGGTGAAGGGGAGGAAAGGATCGCCCGGGACGCCGGCGTCCGGGCCTTCGTCCCCAAACCCATCAGCGGCTCGATGCTGCTCGACGCCGTGATCGAGGCCACCCAGCTCCGACCGGAACTCCGCGTCGCCGCCGCCACCAAACCGGAGACCGCCACCACCCTGGCCGGCCGGCGCCTGCTCGTGGCCGAGGACAACGACGCCAACCAGTTCGTCATCCGCGAGGTTCTCGAACGCGCCGGCGCCTCGGTCACCATCGCCCCCGACGGCAGTGAAGCGCTGCTGGCGCTCCGGAAGGAGAAGTTCGATCTCGTGCTCATGGACATGCAAATGCCCGGGCTGGACGGCCTCGAAGCCACCCGCCGCATCCGAGCCGGCGAGATTCCCGGAGAGCCACGCCTCCCCATCGTCGCCCTCACCGCCAATGCCATGAAGTCGGACATGGAAGCCTGCTTCGCCGCGGGCATGGATGACTACGTGCCCAAGCCGATCGAGCGCACGGCGCTGTTCGCCACGCTGGCTCGATGGCTCCCGCCCCTCCCCCCCGTCTCTCTCCCCGGCCCGGAATCCTCCCTCTCCATCACCCCGCCGGTTCCTGCCACCGAATCCACAGCCGAACCCAAGGTTGGGGTAGAACCGGAGGCGGCGCTCCAGCCCGAGGCCGAATCGAAGTCCGATGCCGGGGACAGGCCCGAAACCAAGGCTGGATCCGGGACCGAACCGGAGCGCGAGTCTGACCCCGAACCCGAATCCTCGTCCGAGACGGTCACCCCGGCCTTGGCAGTCGCCCCGATTCCCTATTTCGCTCCCTCCGAATCGGACGACGACACCGCTGGGCCGGTCCTCCATTCGGCGCTCCCAGCCGAGCCTCCGAAGTCCGTGGGAACCGAAATCACAACCCCGCCGGTCGCGGCCTCGACGCATCACGAGCCGGTGATCGCCAACGAATCCGTCGCAACCGCCGGGAACGGCGTTTCACCGGTGTCCGCCGCGGAGGCGATGTCGGAGCCCGAACCGGAACCCCAACCGGAGCCGGAGCCGGAGCCCGAGTTGGAGCCCGAACCCGAACTGGGGTTGGTCCTGGAGCAGGAACCTGATGCGCAAACCGAACCGGAATCCGGATTTGAGCCGGAACGGGAGCGGGAGCCGGAGCCTGAGTTGGAGCCCGAACCCGAGCTGGGGTTGGTCCTGGGACAGGAACCTGACGCGCGAACCGAACCGGAACCCGCGACGGTTCCCTCCGAACCCCACCAGGAAACCATCGCCGCCTCGGCGCCAGTTTCGGGGGTGCCGCCGGCTTCGGTCGCCGCAGAGGACCCACCCGTCCCGGTTCCGGCTGACGCGGAATCCGCGCCTGTTCCCGGCGAGGTTCCAACCTCCCCGGAAGCCGTTGCCCCCGAACCCACCACTCCTGCCTCCGAGACTGCGGTTCCGGAGCCATCGGTGGCTGCCCGTAAACCGGAATCCCGCCGGATCGGCGGACGTCCCAAGGTCGCGAGACGGCGTCGGTCGCCCTCCGAGAACCAGATGGATCTGACGGGCGTTCCCCTCGAGCGCGTCACACCTGACGAGGAGATGCGTCGGTTGGTGGCCGGAGGGCGATTGCCCGGGGTGGACGTCGAGGACGCCATGCAGCGTCTTGGACTCGAGCGGGAGTCGATCCTGCGCATGCTGCGCCAGTTCGCCACGGGACAGAGCCGGATCGTGCGGGAATTGCGCGCGGCCATCGAGGCCGGGGACCGCGAGGAGGGCCGGCGATTGGCGCATTCCCTCGCCGGTGCCGCCGGGAATCTTTCCGCCCACGCCCTGCGTCGCCACGCCAAGACCATCGAACTGGCCATCAAATTCAACCAGGAGAACCTCGAAGGCATGCTGATCGAGGTCGAGGAGGAGGCCTCCCGGGTGTTCGCCGGAATCCGGCTGCTCGATGAGGTTCCCTCGGAACCAGCCCCCGAACAGGTCGTGGTGACCACCGGGGACGGCTCCTCACGCAAGCTTCGCGACGCTTTGCAGAGCCTCGCGGGAAATCTGGAACTCGGCGACCTCGACGCCATCCAGCAGGGCATGGAAGCCCTCCAGAAACTCGGGTTGCCCCGCGAACTTGCCCCCGACGGGCGCCGACTCGGGGAATTGGTCGCCGGCTTTGATCACGTCCAGGCGTCCGAACTCGCCCGCCGCATGGCCGCGGACCTGCGCTGGAACGATCGGCTCCGCTGATAATTCAATCCAACGCCCGAACGATGTAGCCGCCCGACCGCTCGTCCGCATCGAGCTTGAGCAACCCGCGGACCTGCGCCTCGTGGAGGAGGTCGTTGAAACTGCGGAAACCGAACGCGCGTTCGTTGAAGCCCGGATTCCGACGCTTCAGGGCCTGCTTGATCATCGAACCCCAGATCGCCTCGTCGGCGTCCCGTTCGTCGGTGAGATCATCGAGGGTCTCCGCCACCATGGCCAAGGCCTTCTCCGGCGCCAGCAACTCCGGCCGTCGTTCGTCGCTCCGACCCGCAGGACCTCCAGGGCCCCCCGGGCCCGCCGGGCCACCTCCCGGCCGTGCCCCCGCCGGCCCGGAAGCGGGCCGGGATCGGACCCCGCCCTTCGAAGGCGCCGGGCGGACGAGATCGTCGTAGTACAGAAATTCGTCGCAGTTGTTGATGAACAGGTCCGAGGTGGAGTTCTTCACTCCGACGCCCACCACCGTCTTCGCGTTCTCCCGCAGCTTGCTGACCAGCGGCGAGAAGTCGGAGTCGCCGCTGAGAATGGCAAAGGTGTCGACGTGACCCTTCGTGTAGCAGAGGTCCAGGGCGTCCACGACCATGCGGATGTCGGCGGAGTTCTTGCCCGACTGCCGGACATGGGGAATTTCGATGAGCTCGAACGCCGCCTCGTGCAGGTCGCGTTTGAATTCCTTGTAGCGATCGAAGTCGCAGTAGGCCTTTTTGACCACGATATGGCCCTTGAGCAGCAGGCGTTCGAGCACCTTCTGAATGTCGAACCGCGGAAAGTGGGCGTCGCGGGCGCCCAGGGCGATGTTCTCAAGGTCGAGGAACAAAGCCATCGTGGCATCAGGATTCTGCGTGCTCATCGCTCGCGCCGCTATACACGGGGATGCCGCCGAGACCCAGCACGGAGATTCGGCTCCGCCCAAGGGCGGACTTCCCAAGTCCCGCCCGACCGCTACGCTTCGCACCGCAATCCGCGTTCCCCCCCCCTCCCGAAAAGCCGTATGCACCCCACCGCTTCCGATCCCTCCCCAGGCGCGCATTTCCTCCGCAACCGGCCCACGCCAACGACGCTGGCCGCCGGTCTCGCCCTGCTCGGGTTGGCGCAGGCGGTCGTTCCCCGGGCGGATGCGGCCGAGGATCCGTTCGCCGCGAACGTCCGCCCCACCGAACCTCTCACCGCCGAACAACAGGTCCGCACGCTGAAGGTTCCCGCGGGTTTCGAGGTCCAGTTGGTGGCCGCCGAACCCGACATCCACAAGCCGATGAACCTCGCGTTCGACGCCGCGGGCCGGCTCTGGGTCACCACCAGCCGCGAATACCCCACGCCCGTCAAAGTCGGCGAAGCCGGCCGGGACAGGGTCCAGATTTTCGAGGATTTCGGCCCCGACGGCCGGGCCCGCAAGGTCACCACCTTTGCCGACGGACTGAATATTCCGATCGGCGTCTACCCGTTCCGCTCGCCGGCCACGGGCTCCGCCGATCCCGACCGCACCACCTGGAAAGCCATCGTATGGTCGATTCCCAACCTCTGGATGATGGAGGACACCGACGGCGACGGGAAGGCGGACAAGCGCGAGAAGCTTTACGGGCCCTTCGATCACACGCGCGACACTCATGGCAACCAGGCCAGTTTCCGGCGTGGCTTCGATGGCTGGCTGTATGCCACGCACGGCTACAACAACGATTCCCATGTCGCCGGCCGCGACGGGCACCGCGTCGACATGAACTCCGGCAACACCTACCGGGTGCGGCTCGATGGATCGCGCATCGAACAGAACACCTGGGGGCAGGTGAATCCGTTCGGTATGGCCTTCGATCCCCAGGGCAATCTCTGGTCCAGCGATTGCCACAGCGAACCGATCTATTTCCTGCTCCAGGGCGCTTACTACCCGAGCTTCGGCAAACCTCACGACGGCCTCGGCTTCGCCCCAAACACCATGCTCGCCGTCCGCGGCTCCACCGCCATCGACGCCCTGTCCTACTACGCCGATGACCTCTGGCCGGAGGAATACCGGAACTGCGTCTTCATCGGCGATGTCATGACCAGCCGCGTCTACCGCGACCGCGCCGTGCCCCAGGGCTCCGGCTGGATCGCCCGCGCCGAACCCGATTTTGTGGTCAGCGAGGATCCCTGGTTCCGGCCCGTCGACAGCACCCTGGGACCCGACGGTGCCCTCTACATCGCCGATTTCTACAACCGCATCATCGGCCACTACGAAGTGCCGCTCAGCCATCCGGGGCGGGACCGCGAACGAGGCCGGATCTTCCGGGTGGTGCCGACGGCGAAGAAACTGCGCCCGCCTGCGCTGGCCGAGGGCCTCGACGGGCTGATCACCGAACTCGGATCCCCCAGTCTGCCCCGGCGCATGCTCGCGATGCAGGATCTCGCGGATCGTTTCGGCTCGGGTTCGGTGGCAAAACTCCGGGAGCTTCTCGATCGGTCCGCCGCTGAAGGCGGGGCAGGGGGTGCCGTGGATTCCTCCTCCAGGATCAACGGTCAGGTGCATGCACTCTGGCTGCTGGAACGCTTCGGGGCCCTGGAACCTGAACGGCTCACCTCCATGGCTGGCGCCCACGACCCAATGCTGCGCCTGCATGCCCAGCGGATTCTCATCGAGCGCGGCACCCGGGGAATCGCGGGTGACACCCGCCTGCGCGAGTCCCTCAAACCCCTGCTCGCCAGACTGTCGCTGCCCCGTTTGAGCGCCGACCCGGACCCCGTCGTGCACCGCCTTGCCGCCCGCGCCCTCGGCACCACGCCCGACTGGGCCAACGTCCAACCGCTGCTCGCCGAACTCGCCCGCACCGAGGTCGCCGACCGGCATCTGGTCTACACCCTGCGCCAGTCGCTCCGTGACCAGCTTCTGGACACGACCGTGATGGTCCGTGTGATCGAGGCCCAGTGGTCGGACGCCGAGGTGAAACGTCTGGCCGACGTCGCCGTGGCCGCGAAAACAGAAGGTTCCGGGGCCTTCCTGGCCCGGGTTCTCGGTCGTCTTGCCGCAGATCCTGATCTGTCCGCGCGCGCCCTCGCCCACGCCTCACGCTATGCGCCGGCGGGCGACGTGGACGGCCTCGTGCACGTGATTCGCGAAACTTCGGGCGTCGATCTGGACCGGCAATTGGGGCTGTTCCGATCCATCCAGCAGGGCTTGGCCCAGCGTGGCGCCACGTTGTCCCCGACGCTTCGCGCCTGGGCGGGAGAGCTTGCCCCCGCGTTGCTCGAATCCGTCTCCGCCGGTGCCGCGTGGTCCGCACAGCAGTCCGACGGCGGCCTTGGTTCGGAGATTCCCTGGGACCTCGAAGAACGCCAGTGCGCCGACGGCGTGAAGGCGCGGCTGATGTCCAGTCTTCCCCATGGCGAGCATCTGACGGGCGTGTTCCGCTCCCGCCCCTTCGCCGCGCCCGCGACGCTCAGCTTCTTCCTCTGCGGCCACGATGGTCTTCCCGACAAACCGGCCCGGAAAAAGAATCTGGTCCGACTGCGCGATGCCACCACCAGCACCGTGCTTCGGGAAGTCCCGGTCCCGCGAAACGACGTCGCCCGGCGGGTTTCCTGGGACCTGGCGGATCTCGGCGGCAGACAGGTGGTGCTGGAAGCCGTCGATGCTGATGCCGGCGAATCCTACGCCTGGATTGCCTTCGGTCGACTCGATCCCGCCTCGGTGCCTTCGCCCACCCTCGGTGGCGCCAATGCCATCACCCGTCAGATCGCCGTCACCGAACTCGCCCTGGCCTCCGGGCGCGAGGACCTGAAACCCGCCGTGGCCCGACTCGCACGGGATGGCAAGACGGACCCCGCCGTCCGCGCCGCCGCCGCTCGCGCGCTCACCGAGGATCCCCTCATCCGGGCCGCTGCGGATCTGGTCGGGGACCCGAACCAGCCGCATGCATGGCGGACCCGGACCGCGGACGTGCTGTTCGCCGAGGAACGTCAAGGTGTCGAAGACCTCATCGCGGCGGTCTGGAAGGACGCCCCGCAACGGTTTCAGGCGCGGTTTGCCGGCCTTGCCGCGGCCACGTCACGTCTCACCGGCGAGATTCTCGATCGGATGGCCGACGGTCGGGCCCCTGCGGGTCTGCTCCTCGATCGACGCCTGCGCGACCGGTTGCGGCAGTCGGCCGACGACACCGGCAAGGCAACCCTCGATCGACTGGTGAAATCCCTGCCTGCTGAAGATCCCGTGGCGGTGTCGCAGTTCAACGATCGCCGCACCCGGTTCAACCCCGCCGACGCCAGTGTCTCGCGCGGCCGTGATGTCTTCATGGCCGCGTGCTCGGTCTGTCACCAGATCAGCGGTCTGGGCGGCGGTCTGGTCGGCCCCCAACTCACCGGCATCGGCACCCGCGGTTTCGAGCGTCTCTGCGAAGACATCCTGCTCCCCAACCGCAACGTCGACCGCATGTTTTGGTCCACGGCGCTCACCCTCAAAGACGGCGATTCCGTGACCGGTCTGTTCCGACGCGAGGAAGGGGAGTTGCTGGTGCTGGCGAATGCAGCCGGCGCGGAATTCACCGTGCGCAAGGCTGACGTTGCCGAGCGCAAGGAAGCCGGGTACAGCCTCATGCCCACCAATTTTGGCGAGGCCCTGCCCGTGTCCGACTTCTACGGCCTGCTCGCCTTCCTGGTCTCGCAGACGGGGAAGTAGGGAGTGGAAGTGGGGAGGTGGGGAGGTGATTGCGATTAAGAATAAGATTAAGAATAAGATTAAGATTAAGATTATGATTAAGATTATGATTAAGATTAAGAGTTGGAGTAAGGCCGGGAAGTCGGATCCCACCCGCTCTTATTCTTAATCATAATCTTAATCATAATCTTAATCCCTTCTCCCCTTCTCCCCACTCTCCCAACAACCCATCCCTCTCCGCCTGCTCCCGCTTCGGGTTCCAGGCCAGGTGCAGCGGAATCTCCGGGGATTGTTCCAGCGGCCTGAACACCACCCCCGGATGGGGCAGGGCCCGGAGGGTTTCCGGGAGCAACGCCACCCCGCAGCCTCCCGCCACCAGCCCGAGGATGGTGTGACCGCGCTCGGCCGATTGCAGGATCCGCGGACGAAACCCCGCCGCCGAACACGCCTCCCGCACCCAGCGCGCAGCGCCCGGGTAGGTTTGTTCCGAAATCACCACGAACAATTCTCCCGCCAGCGACGACAATTCGATGCGCCTTTGTCGCGCCGCCGGATGTGGTCGCGGCAAGGCCACCTGGAACCGGCAGGACGCGACCTTCCGGGTACTCAGACCCGCCGACACTGCCTCCTCCTCAAAACCGATGAACCCCACGTCCACCGTTCCCTCCACCAGTGCCGAGGCCTGTTCCGTCGCCGTCAGGTCCAGCAGATGCACCGCGACGTCGGGGTGACCTCGGCGGAATCGCCCGAGCCACGCGGGCACCGTCGAATGAAAGAGTCCCCACACATAGGCCACCTTCAACACGCTGGGAGGCCGGGGTTCCCCCGACTGCGCAGCGCGGATGGCGGCTTCGCTTCGTTCCAGGATCGCCCGCGCTTCCGCCAGGAAACCTTCGCCGGCCCGGGTGAGGCGGACCCCCGAAGATTTCCGTTCCAGCAAGGCGACCCCGATCTCCTCCTCCAACTGCCGGATCTGCCGGCTCAACGCCGGTTGCGCGACCCGCAGCCTGGTGGCCGCGCGGCTGAATCCGCCGTCCTCCGCCACGCCCACAAAATACCGGAGATGCCGCAGTTCCACGCCCGCGGACCATACCGGCCCGGCATGGGCGGACGAACAACGAAGTATTGGGCGTGATCCGTCACACCGGGTTACCACAGGCGGATGAACTGGCCGAATCGATGGGCCCAACGCACCTCGGCGATGAAACGATCCGCCGTTCGCGAACTGCTCAAACTCACCGCCCAACCCGGGATCATCTCCCTCGCCGGAGGACTGCCGGCGGAGGACCATTTTCCCGTTCAGGAACTCGCCGAAGCCACCCGGACCGTGCTCCAAAACCGGCCCGGCGCGGCGCTGCAGTATGGGGAGACCGAGGGCGTGGGCGAATTGCGCGATTGGATCGCCGCCCGACACTCCACCCCGTCCCGCCCTATCACCCGTGCGAATGTGCTCATCACCAGTGGCGCCCAGCAGGCCCTGGATCTCATCGGCCGCATCCTCCTCGACCCCGGGGACCGTGTGGCTGTGGAGAACCCGACCTATCTCGCCCTCCTTTCCGCCTGGCGACCGCTCGGGGTGGAGTTCGTCGGCTGCCGGCCCGGGCACACCTTTTCCGGCGTGCCCGCCGCAGCGCCGGGGCAGGGGACCGAACCAACCCAACCCGCCAAACTCGCCTACGTCGTCCCCAACTTTGCCAATCCCACCGGGCGCACTCTCACCGTGATCGAGCGCGAAGCCCTTCTCGCGCAGGCGGGTCAGGTCGATGCCCTCGTGCTCGAGGACGATCCCTACGGAGACCTGCGCTATTCCGGGGAACCCCAGCCGTCGTTGTGGGAATTGGAGGGCAGTAGCAGTAGCGGAGGGGTCGGGCTGGGCCGGGTAATCCGCACGGGAACCTTCTCAAAGACCCTCATGCCCGGCTTGCGGGTCGGCTGGGCGATCGCCGCGCCCCAAGTGATCGACCGACTCGTGCAGGCCAAACAAGCGGTGGACCTACACACCAGCACCCTGACCCAGCACCTCATCCTGGAACTGCTGCGCTGCGGAGTTCTGGACCGGCATCGGGCGCGCCTGGTGGAGACTTACCGCCAGCGCCGCGATGCCCTCCTGGAAGCCCTGTCCGAGCATCCGATTCCGGGCCTCATCTGGACCGAACCCGAAGGCGGTATGTTCGTGTTCGTGACCCTCCCCGAGGGTTGGGACGCCGCGGAACTTCTACCCCGGGCCATCGAGCGGGGCGTTGCTTTTGTGCCCGGGGCGGAGTTTCACCTCGACGGCCAGGGCGCGAACACGCTCCGACTCAACTTCACCCATGCCACCCCCGATCGCCTTCGGGAAGCAGTCCGCCGCCTCCACCAGGCAATGGGGTCGCGTCTAAATTGTTGACTATTGAGATGTCGCGGAGCGAATCGCCAAATGGGGCTTCGGCCCTTGGACGGCCGGACGTCCGGCAAT
>CAYZAE010000003.1:0-11952 GCA_964476125.1 uncultured Verrucomicrobiota bacterium
CGTGGCGAACCGCACGGGCCTCCAGAGCCGGGCCCCCGTGCCGGCGCGGTCGATCGGGAAGGTTCACACCATCCACGCCGGTTGTTCCGCGGTGAACTCGGGCGTCGACCAGTTGCCGAAGCTGAAGGAGTCGCATGCCATTCCTGCGGGGGTGGACTGGGACCTCTGGCTGGGGCCGAGTCCGGAGCGTGCCTATCACCCGGCGTACCTTCCGAGTTCCTGGCGGGGTTGGGTGCCGTTCGGGAACGGCACGGTGGGCGACTGGGCCTGTCACGTGCTCGATCCGGTGTTCTGGGCTCTCGATCTCGGGGCGCCGACCCGGTTGGTGTCGGACGTGCAGGACTACGATCCCAAGACGCAGGGCGATGCCTTTCCGAAGGGCGAGGTCATTTCCTTCGATTTCCCGGCGAAGGGGGACCGGGGACCGATCAAGCTGCACTGGTACAGCGGCACCCGGAAGATCCCGCGTCCGCCGGAGATGGATGCCGACGATCGATCCATCGACACCGGGGCGGTGGTGATTGGGGAGCGCGGAACCATTGTGTACGGATCGCATGGCGCCGGCGGGGTGCGGCTGATTCCGCATGCGAAGATGGACAGCTTCCGCAAGCCGGCGAAGGTGCTGACCCGGGGCCTGGAGCATCACCAGGACTGGCTGGCGGCGATCAAGCAGGGCCGCAAGGCGGGATCGGATTTCGCGGCGTATGGCGGTCCGCTGACCGAGATCGCGATGCTTGGGGTGATTTCGCTGAAATTCCCGGGACAACCCCTGGAATGGGACGCCCAGGCGACAAAGTTTACGAACTTCGCCGAGGCCAATGCCTTCGTGAATCCCCCCTACCGGGCGGGTTGGAGTCTGTAAGAGCAGGAGACCGCGCCCTCCCGGGCCTAGGCTCCGGAGGTTGAGGCGGCTTCATCGATATCAATTGAACCGCCGAATTCAGTGACCCGGGATCGTTTGCGATCCCGGCAGCGCTCGACCGCAGCGCGCAGTCCATCCCGCAGTTCGATGGCGGAGGGAATGCCCGTCAGGGTGATGGTGGGTGTCGAGCTGTCGGAGGTGGTCAACACCAGCGTGCCGCAGCCGAACATCCGGAGCAGGAAAGGTTGCAGGAAGGTGATGTCGCGGACCCGGTAAAGTTCCAGTTCCTCGCTGCGCTTGGAGAAGATGCCGGAGGTGATCCGCAGGCGTTCGGTGGTGATCTCGATGACGTTGCTGCGCCGTTGCATCCAGCGGACGAGGACCCAGGGCAGGGGCAGAACCAGGAGCCCGGACAGGTTCAGCCAGAAATCGGTGCAGGCGGCGGGGGTTCCCTTCCAAAGGACCGTTTCTTGCGGGGTGTTCATGGTTGGAGCAGTTCGATTCGCCTTCCATGTACACCCGCGGGGGAGGATCGGCCGCAAGAATTTTCCCCCCGGGGAATCTGGGGCGGGAGTTTGAGTTTCCGGCAACCTTAGTGAATTTGCTAAAGTTGCTATCACAACGGAGCGGGATTCTGAGCGCCATGCCACAACTTCTGGTCAGACAAATCGAGGAGAAGGTCGTTCGAAGGCTCAAGGAACAGGCCGGGAAACACGGGGTCTCCATGGAGGAGGAGCACCGGCGGATCCTCCGCGAAGCCTTGCTGGGCAAGACGGGAAAGGAGCCGTCCTTCAAGGAGTTCCTCAAGTCCATGCCGGACGCCGGACCTGACGAATTGTTTGCGCGTGATCCGGATGTGGGGCGCGAGGTGAAGCTGTGAGCGGGTTCCTGCTGGACACCGACGGTTTGCTGGCCGCGACGGCGCTGGTCCATGATCTGACGCTGGTGACCCGAAACCTCGCCGACGTCGCACAAACCGGAGCCCGGCTTCTGAATCCGTTTACTTCTTCCTGAGCGCCAGATTTTGCCTCCAGGAAGGATCAAGATCAGCGCCGGCCAGAGGTCGTTCATTCCGAAGTGGGGGGTGAAGGTAGGGCGGCCTCTCCGAGGACGCCGCACATGCGGTCGACGTTCAGGCGCGGCGCGCTCGGAGATCGCGCCCTACCCACAACTTCCGGATGCCCCTGCCAGGGGGGCGGGTCGGAAAGGTTGCGTTGACGATCAGTTCAGGCTCGCGTTCGGAGGTGGGATCGGGTTGGAGGGGCGGACGCGGTCGATTGAGCCGCAGCCAGCCCATGCCAGCCGCACTTCATCCCCTGTCGATCGACGCTTCGGTGACGATGCTTCGAAGCGTCGGCCCGGAGCGCGCAACGCAGTTGGAGAGACTCGGGGTGCGAACGGTGGGCGATTTGATCCTGCTCCGGCCGAGACGCCATGAGGATCGCCGGAAATTCCTCCCGATCGCGGAAATCCGCGAGAAAGGGCCGGTCACGGTCCGTGGCCGCCTGGTGGCCCATGGGGTGAAGTGGTTCCGTCAACGGACCCGTTCGGTGTACGAGTTCCACCTCGAGGACGGTTCGGGGCGGATGAAATGCCGGTGGTGGAACCTGCCTTACCTCGAGGACCAGTTCGAGGTGGGCATGGAACTCATGGTGCACGGCCGGGTCGTGGATCTGAAGCCACGGACGGTCGATCATCCGGAGACGGAGGTTCTTGAGGAGTCGGAGGATGCGTCGGTGCACATGGGGCGGATCGTGCCCATCCATCCACTGACGGAGGGCATGTCGGCGCGGTGGTTGCGAGGCCGGGTCTGGGAGGTTCTGGAACGGGTGTCGGAGGGTATTGCCGAGCCGGAACCTGAGGTGCCGCGGGGAGGGTTGCCCAGCCGGGCGGACGCGATCCGATGGCTCCATTTTCCGGAGGATTCCATGGGTGCCGAACTGGCCCGCCGCCGGCTCGCCTTCGACGAGTTTGTGGGGTTGCAACGTGAGATTCAGGGGCGTCGAAGGAGACTAATGGCCCGTTCCATCGGGATTCCGTGTGCGGGCGACAACCGTTGGATCCGGCCGTTCCTGGCGCGATTGGGGTTTCGCCTGACCGAGGGGCAGACCGGGGTGCTTCGGGAGATCCGGGCGGACCTGGCGTCGGGCGCGCCCATGCGGCGCCTGGTGCAGGGGGATGTTGGATCGGGAAAGACGGTGGTGGCGGGGTTGGCGGCGCTGATGGCGTTGGAGAGTGGTTTTGAGGCTGCGCTCATGGCCCCCACCGAGATTCTGGCGCGACAACATGGCTGGCGGTTTCGGGAGTGGTTCGCGCCGCTGGGCATTCCCGTGGACCTGTGCACGGGCGGTCTCAAGGATCGGGAGGCCGCGGACGCGCCGTCGGGTGCGGGGACGGGGAAGGCGGGACCTAGACTGACGGTGGGGACCCATGCGCTGCTTGAATCCGGGTATGACCCGGAGCGGCTGGGCCTGGTGATCATCGACGAACAGCACAAGTTCGGGGTGGCCCAGCGTGAGGCGTTGCTGCGGAAAGGACGGTGTCCGCATCTCCTGGTCATGACCGCCACCCCCATTCCCCGGACCCTGGCCCTGACGCTTTACGGAGATCTGGACCTCTCGACGATCCGGGAATTGCCGTCGGGGCGCGGTCGCATCCGCACCTTCGTGAGGGGACCCGAGAAGCGGTCCAAGGTGCAGTCGTTTCTTCGGGAGAAGCTGGAGGCGGGGCGTCAGGCGTACGTGGTGATGGCTCGGGTGGAGGACGACGGGGGCGGGGAAGTCCGGGCGGTGAACCGGTCCACGAAGGAATGGCAGGAGGCTCTGGCGCCGATGACTGTGGCGGCACTCCATGGCCGGATGACGGCGGAGGAGAAGGCGCGGGTGATGGCGGAATTTCGGGAGGGGCGGGTGAAGGTCCTGGTGGCCACCTCGGTGATTGAAGTGGGCATCGACGTTCCGAACGCGACGATCATGGTGGTCGAGAACGCGGAACAGTTCGGGCTGGCGCAGCTTCACCAGTTGCGTGGGCGTATCGGGCGGGGTGGGCATGATTCCCAGTGCATTCTGCTGACCGCCAAGGAGACGTTGGAGATTCGGGAGCGCTTGGGTGTGCTGGAGCGGACGGTGGATGGATTCGAGATCGCGGAGGCCGATCTGCGCCTGCGCGGGGCGGGGGATCTGCTGGGACAGGTTCAGAGCGGTCTGCCGCCGTTCCGCTTCGCGGATCTGGCCGGCGACCGTGAGATCCTGGAGCTGGCCCGGGTGGGGGTGGCGAGTCTCCGGGATTGGCAGGGCCCGCCGAAGCCGTAGGTTGCGCCCATGAAGCAGCCGGCGTGGCGTTGGATTCTGGGGGTTGGCCTGATCATTCTGGCGTCGGGGTCCGGGTGCGGCCCGAAGCCGACCGAGACGAAGTCCGGTCCTGCGGCGAAGGATTCGGGTTCGGGCAATCCGTTGACGGCTCCGGTTGATTACCTGGGGGCGGTGGGCGCGGCCCAGAAGCGGGCGGCGCGCTTCGCGGATCTGACGCCGGTGCAGCAGGCGGTCCAGGCGTTTCAGGCGGGGGAGGACCGGTTGCCGGCCAACCTGCAGGAGATCGTGAAGGAGGGGTACCTGCCCAAGCTGCCGACGGCGCCCGCCGGTTCGGTGCTGGCGTATGATCCGCGTACCGGACAGGTGAAGTTTGTTCCGGCGACGGGGGCGACGAATCCCGGGCGATGACTCCGGGGTGGTTGAACCCTTTCGGCTTTCCGCGGGTATGGGGGTGGCTTCAGACTGGCTCTTCAATGTCTGATTTCGATCCCTTGAATCTTCCGCCTCTGGGTGCGCAGGTGACTGTTCTGGAGAATGGTCTGGTCCTCATCATTCGTGAGGACCGCAGTGCCCCGGTGGTTTCGGCGCAGGTTTGGTGCCGGGCGGGGAGCATCGACGAGGGCCGCTGGATGGGGGCGGGCTTGTCGCACGTGCTGGAGCACATGCTGTTCAAGGGCACGACGACCCGCGGTCCGGGCCGGATTGATCAGGAGGTCCAGGACGTGGGCGGGTACATGAACGCCTACACCTCCTTCGACCGGACGGTTTACTGGATCAACGTGCCCAGCACGGGGGCGCGGGTGGCGGTGGACATCCTCTGTGACATTGTCCAGCACGCGACCCTGCCGGAGGAGGAGTTGGTCAAGGAACTCGACGTCATCCGGCGCGAGATGGACATGTGCCATGACGATCCGGGACGGCGTTCGAGCCGGCTGCTGTTCGAGACCGCCTACACCCGGAGTCCGTACCGGTATCCGGTGATCGGATTGCGGGACATTTTCGACGCGATCACCCGCGAGGACGTGCTGTCCTATTACCGGGAGAAATACCCGCCGAACAACCTGTTCCTGCTGGTGGTTGGGGACCTCGATCCCGCCGCGGTGGAGGCCCAGGTTCGGGAGGCGTTCGGAGGCACGAAGGCCCGTCCGTTGCCGGCGGTGCCCTGGGTTGAGGAACCCCGTCAGACCGTGCCCCGGGAGGCCGTGGAGGAGGCCGGGTTCGAGTTGGGCCACGTCCATTTTTCCTGGCACGTCCCCGACATCCGTCATCCCGACGCCCCGGCGGTGGATGTGCTCAGCATCGTCCTCGGATCCGGCCGCAGTTCGCGCCTGCACCGGGAGGTGCGGGAGAAGGCGGGCGTGGTGCATTCGGTGGAGGCCTGGACGTACAGCCCGGGCGGGACCGGCATGTTCGGGGTGAGCGCGGTGGTGGACGGGGACAAATACCTGGCTGCCCGGGAGGCCATTGCGCGGGAGATCGACCGGCTCCAGTCGGATCCCCCGACTTCAGCCGAGTTGTCCAAGGCGGTGAAGCAGGTGACCGCTGGAACGATGGCTTCGCGCAAGACCATGCAGAGCCAGGCGCAGGACCTTGGCAGCAGCTGGATGCAGGTGCGCGAACTCGACTTGTCGGCGCGCTATCTGGAGGCGGTGCGCAAGGTGACCTGCGAGGATCTGGTTCGTGTGGCCCGGATTTACCTGACGCCGGAGAACCGCACGGTCTGCGCGCTGTTGCCGAAGGGTTCCCGGCCGGTGACGCGCGGCGGGGAAGCGCGGACGGAGGGAACGCCGGTGACGAAGATCACCCTGTCGAATGGTCTCCGGCTTTTGGTGAAGGAGGACCGTCGACTTCCCTTCGTTGAGTTCCGCGCGGTCTTCCTGGGCGGGGTCCTGGCGGAGAACGTCGAGAACAGCGGGGTGACCGGCCTGATGACCCGGCTCCTGCTCAAGGGCACCGAGCGGCGCACCGCCGAGGCCATTGCGATCGAGGCGGAATCGGTGGGTGGTTCCATCGACACCTATGCGGGCAACAACAGCTTCGGCGTGACCGTGGAGGTGCTTCAGTCCGACTTCGGCACCGGCCTGGATCTGCTGGCGGACGTGATCCGGCGCCCGATCTTTCCCGCCGACGAATTGGAGCGTGAGCGCGAGGTGCAGTTGGCGGGGATCCGGGATCAGAAGGATCACCTGTTGCAGAGCGCAGGCCGGATGATGAGGCGCGGGATGTTCGGGGACCGCGGTTACGGGCTGGATGCGATCGGCACGGAGGAATCCGTGGCCGCGTTGACGGTGGAATCCGTGCGGGATTTCCATCGGCGTCTGGCGGTGCCGAACAACTGTGTGCTGGCGGTGTTTGGCAATGTGGATACGGCGACGGTGCAGGCGGAGGCGGAGCGGGTGTTCGGGGGGTGGCTGCCTTCCGATACCGGCCGGGTGCCGCTGCCGGAGACCGCTCCCTTGACCGAGGTGCTGCGGCGTGAGGAGACCCGGGACAAGAAGCAGGCGGTGGTGGTGCTGGGCTTCCGCGGGGCCGAGCTCACGGATCCGGAACGGTACGCCTTGGAACTCGTGCAGGAAGCCTGCAGCGATCTTGGCTCCAGGCTGTTCATGCGCATCCGCGACGAACTGGGCCTGGCGTACTACGTCGGGGCCCAGAATTTCGTCGGACTGATCCCCGGCTGTTTCAGCTTCTATGCGGGCACGGCTCCCGGGAAATCGGACCAGGTGGTGACGGAGTTTCTGAATGAGATCGGGAAACTCCGGGAAACCGGGCTGACCCCGGAGGAACTGAAGCGTTCAAAGGCCAAGATCGTGGGGCAGCGGAAGATCTCCCGTCAGGATCTGGGAAGTCACGCGATGGGTTGCGCGCTCGACGAATTGTACGGACTGGGATTCGCCTACGGCGACCAGGAGGACGCGCGGATCGAAGCGGTGACGCTTGAGGCCACCCGCGATGCGGCGAAGCGTTTCCTGACTCCGGACCGCCACGTGCTGGTGGTGGTGAAGCCGGGGACCGAATAGTCGGGGAAGGCGACGTGACGGAGGCGCCGGCTTTCCATCCCCGGGGGGCCGGAGGAGGCGGCGGGCAGAGCCGGGAGCTCCTTCCCCCGGACGTTTCGCTCAGGCGGAGTGGCGCAGGTTGGCGGCGTGCCGCTCGAGAGCGGCACGCGTCGCGGCGGTCCGGTTTTCCACACCCAGCTTCTCGAAGATATGTTCGAGATGCTTTTTCACGGTGGCCTCGGCGACACCCAGGATGATGGCGATGTCCCCGTTGCTCTTCCCCTCCACCAGCCAGAACAGCACCTCGGCCTCGCGCGGGGAAACCCCCAGGCCGGTAAGGTCCTCAGGGGCCAGCGGCCGCGGAGGCGCGCTCGCGACCGCGGTTTGCTGGAAACGCGCCAGGCGGGCCCGGATGGCGGCGAGCAGGTCGTCGACCCGGACCGGTTTGGTCAGGTAATCGTCGGCCCCGAGATTCATGCCGGAGCGCATGTCGGTGCGATCGCCCCGGGCGGTGAGGAAAATGAACGGGATGCGGGCCGTGGCCGGATCGGCTCGCAGACGGCTGAGCACGGCAAACCCGTCGAGCCCCGGCATCATGAGATCGCAGAGGATCAGGTCGGGAAGTTCGCGTTGCGCGCACACGATGCCGGCGTCTCCGCCGGGGGCCGCGATCGGGGTGTAACCCTCGGCGCGCAGGATGGTGAGCAGGTTGCGCAACATCTGGGGTTCATCCTCGATGACCAGAATCCTCCCCGCCTGCCTGGGGGATCGCACCGTCAGCGGAGAGGCCACGGAGGGGGACGGTCCCGGGTTGGAACCGTGGCTGGATACCGGGGAATCCTGGGACGGGCTCATGGGGACGCAGGGAGAAAGAGGGGAATGCGGGCGGTGGCGCGGGTTCCGAGGCCCTCCTGACTGGTGAGTTCGATCCGGCCCCGGTGCAGGTCGAGGCAATGGCGGATGACCGCCAGCCCGAGTCCGGTCCCCGGCAGGTGCGAGACGTTCGATCCCCGCTGAAACGCCGTGAACAGGCTGTCGAGATCCGCCGCGGGAATTCCCAGCCCGCGGTCCTCGATCCGGAACACGGCGATTCCTTCGTCGCGTTCCACGAGGAAGTCGATGAGCCCGCCGTCGGGGGAGTATTTGACCGCGTTGGACAGCAGGTTGGTGACGATGTGGCGGAGCAGGTCGGGATCGCCCTGGGCGACGGGCGGAGGGAGGCCCAGTTCGATGCTCAGCCGGATCGGGCAGCGGTGATCGGTGGTGCGCAGGATCTCTTCCGTCCAACGCCGGCAGGCCTCGGTGAGATCGAAGGTGGAGGGACGGAACTCCAGGCGGCCGGCTTCGACGCGTCCAAAGACGAGCACGTCCTCCATGAGCGCGGCCATGCGCCAGGAGTGGCTCTGGATGGCCTTGAGGTGTTCGAGACGTTCCGACTCGGGAAGGAGCGGGAGGTAGCGTTCGAGGATTTCCGCCGAGGAATGGATCACGCCAATGGGGGTGCGGAACTCGTGGGAAACCAGGGAGACAAAGGAACTCTTCAACCGGCTGAGCTCCCGTTCCCGCGCCAGGGTGCGAAGCAGCTCCTGCTCGGCCCGTCGGCGGTTTTCGTCGTCGCGCTTGCGGTCGATGGCCAGCGCGGTCTGGCCCGCGACGAAACTGAGAATGCGCTTCTCCTCCTCGCCGAACGCGGTGGGGTCCTTCTGATCCTGCACGGCCATGACGCCAAAGGTGCGGCCGCCGACGGTGAGCGGGACGCCCAGCCAGATGGCGGAGGGATGTCCGGTCTGGACGTACTCCCCGGCGTCCTTGAGTCGCTGGATCTCGTGGAGATCGGCAAGGGCGGAGCGGCCGGTGCGCAGCACGTACTCGGTCATGCCGCGGCGGGGTTTGCGCGGAGAAGGGGGCGGATCCGCGAGGTCGCAATGGTAGGGAAAACTGATGAGCCCCGTGGCCTCGTCGAGCACGGCGATGTAGAAGTTCCGGGCCGGCATCAGGGTCCCGATGATCTCGTGGATCCGTGCGTAGAGCCGCGGGAGATCCTCGGCGGCGTGGGCCGCCTCCGACATTTCGAACAGCGCGCGCTGGACCCGTTCCGCCCGGGCCCGCTCGGTGACTTCGCGGCGGAGGTGATCATTGGCGGCCACCAGTTCCGTGGTGCGTTCGAAGATCCGACGTTCCAGGTCCTGATTGAGTTCCCGGAGCCGGACCTCGGCCCGGGCCCGGACCAGCTTGCCCGCGCAAACCGCTGCGATGGAACGAAGGATCACCAGGTGTTCCGGGGTGAAGAAGTCCGCACGCGAATGCTCGGAGTCGATCACACCCAGGACGCGTCCTTCCGCCACAATGGGCACGGCGATCTCGGAAAGCCGGAAGGCGTCGTCGACGATGTACCGCGGGTCGATGCGCGTATCAGGAACGATCTCGGCATTGCCCGACCGTGCGACGCTTCCAACGATGCCGCGGCCGATCGGGATGTCGATGGGGGAGGCGATCTCCCGGTCCTGCGGATTCTTCGGCCCGTGGGCGGCGCGCTGGGTCAGCACGCCGCGGGTTTCATCCACGAGATACACCACGCAGTCCTCGAAACCGAGGTTGGCGATGCACCGCCGGGTGATGTCCCAGAGGATGTCGTCCTCGGTGTGAAGCGCTGAGAGCGAGGTGACGAAATCGTTGATGTCGCGAGCCACCGCCGACGCGTCCGTTCCGGCGACGGTTCGTGCCGGGAGCGGTGCGTTCGGGGTGGGGCGGGGCATGGCGGCGTGCGCCAGGATTGGACCGGTGCGCACCCCGGAAGGCTGACCAAGGCGAAAACCAGGCGTCGATACGGCTTTCGGCTTATTGCCCAGGCGTCCCGCGGGCGGTCGTCTGCAAGGCAACGGCGCGCCAGGCCATGGCGGGATTGTCGGTGATCAAACCATCCACCCCTGCCTCCAGGAGCGTGGCGGCGAGGTCGGGTTCGTTGATGGTGTAGACCCACACGCGCAGGCCAAGGCGATGGGCTTCGCGGACGGCTGCGGCGTCGACCTGGCGGTTCCACACGGCGACGCGCGCACCGAGTGCGCGGATTTCCTCCAGCCAGGCGGTGTTGAGCGCCTTCTCGGCGTCCTCCAGTTTCTTCCCTCCACGATTCCCCGGCGGCCCGAGTGCGCCCAGGACCTGCGTGGGATCGAGACGGTGATAGCCGCGGAGGAATTCCCAATCGAAGGACTGGATCACCAGGCGGTTGGCGAGATGCCGCTCCTGAACGACGCGGTGGAGGGTTTCGGGGTCGCCTCCCTTTCGCTCCACCAGAGTCACTCCCCGGGCCTGGATGAAATCGAGGGCCTGGGTGAGCGTGGGGAGGGTCTGTTTGGGGAAAGGCGGTTGAAACCAGGCTCCGGCTTCCAGCACGGCCAGTTCGGCGGCGGTGCGTTGATTGACCCTCAGATCCTTGCCGACCCAGCGCGCAAGGGCGTCCGTGGTGCGGTCGAGGGTTCCGTCATGGATCACGATGGGCACGCCGTCGGAGGAATGGTGGTAGTCCAGTTCGACGAGATCGACGCCGGCGGCGATCGCGCGGTCAAACCCGGCCAGCGTGTTCTCGGGCGCGGCGCTGGCGTAGCCGCGGTGCCCGATGACCACCGGTCGTTTGAGGGTGAGCAGGGATTCGACCGAACCCAGGGGGCCGGCGGCTGCGGCGGGGAGCATGGTGGCAAGACCCAGGGCGAAACCCGGGAGGAGCAGAGCAAGGATCCGACGCAGGGGGGGAGTCATCGGGCGGCTCCAGGAAGGCGCATCTTGATCGTGTAAACCGACTTGCCGGCGGTGATGAAGAGCTGGTCGCGCTCCTTCCCACCGAAGGTCACGTTCGCTGTCCAGGGCTCCGGCACCGTGATGTTTTCCAGGCGCTGGCCGGACTTGTCGAAAATTGTGACGCCCCGCCCGGTGAGGTAAACGTTCCCGTCACGATCAACGGTCATGCCATCCGAACCGAGTTCGCAGAACAGCCGCTTGTTGGCCAGGGTGCCGTCCGGCTGGATGTCGTAGGCGTAGGTCCTGGCGGCGCCGATGTCGGCAACATAAAGGATCGCATTGTCCGGGGACCCGATGATGCCGTTGGGCTGCTTCAGGTCGGTGGCCACCGCCACGGGCTTCTTGCGGTCGGCCGCCAGGAAGTACACATGCTGCCCCTCGAGCTGGCTCTTGGGATCGCGTTTCCAGTAGTTCCGCGGATAGAGCGGGTCGGTGAAGTAGAGGCCGCCGTCAGGTCGGATCCAGAGGTCGTTCGGGCCGTTGAAGCGTTTCCCGCCCAGATCCTGGACGAGGACCGTGGGCTTCTTGTCGGGGCTGATGCTCCAAAGCTGGTTCTCTTCATCAGCACAGGTGAGCAGGTTGCCTGCCTTGTCGAAATACGTCCCGTTGGACCGGCCCGCGGGCTTGAGCCAATCGGTGAACTCGCCGGTGGCGGCATCCCAGCGGACAATGCGGTCGTTCGGCTGGTCGGTGAAATAAACGTTGCCCTCGCGGTCGGCCGAGGGCCCTTCGGTGAAGGCGAAGGCTTGGGAAAGGCGCTGAAGTTTGGCGCCGGGCGCCACCAGCGTGTCGGCGGCCGAGGCGGGAGTGGCCAAGAGGACCGAGGCGGCAGTGAACAGGGCGGCGGCAAGCGCGGTGGGGAACGACGGGTTCATGGTGGGGAGAGGTTGGCGGAAAGCGGTCCGTTCGCCAGCCCGAAGACCGGGGGCTGGCTGCCTGGGGCAGGCGACAAATGTCAATAATTTAGACGCGACCCCATTGCCAC
>CAYZAE010000003.1:12052-17626 GCA_964476125.1 uncultured Verrucomicrobiota bacterium
GGCTCACTGGACGGGTTTGTTCCCGGCATCAAAGGCCGCATAGTCGCAGGTGAGTTCCTCCCCGGGTTGGATGTCGCGCAGAGCGATGGTCTGGGCAGCCGCACCCGCATGGCCCGGGGCGCCGGTATTCGGCGTCGGCGCGTGGTTCAGGAAGATGGCGAGGTCGCCGTTCAACACCCAGCAACCGGTCGAGGCATCCAGGTATCCGTAGTGTCTCAGATGCTCGCGGGCCGGGGCCGGGAGGCTCTCGAAGGCCGTGCGATCAAAGGTGCGGTCGAAGCCGGGATCCAAGCGCCACACCGGTGTGCCGGCGGGAATGAGTTCGGCGGCAAACAGGCCAAGTCCATGGATGGGGCTGCGATCGGCCCGGACGGGAACGAGCATCATGCCTGCATGCAATCGCGGCTTCGGAGGAACCACAACCGGGAAGAGCGGATTGGATCGCGCCCCGGGCTTCCCAAGCGCCGTTGGGTGGCTAGTGTTTCCGTCCAGCCATGCGCCTCATGCCTCTTCCAGGTCCCGGTCGTTCCGTGTTCCGGTGTGCCCTCCTTCTCGCGCTCGCGTTTGCCGGGATCCTCGCGGCCGAGACGTCGGGGGCTGCGGACTCGTTCCGTCTTCCGGCGCGCCTGCGCGAACGGGATCCGGCGGATACGAATGCCTGGCGGGTGGTGGAGAAGACCCTGGATTGGGATGCCAGTCGGACGGCCGTGGTCATCTGCGACATGTGGAACCAGCATTGGTGCCAGGGGGCGACGCGGCGGGTGGGGGAGATGGCGCCGAGAATGAACGAGATGATCAAGAGTGCCCGGTCGAAGGGGGCGTTGATCATCCATTGTCCGAGCGACACGCTGAAGTTTTACGAGGGCACGCCGCAGCGAAAGCTCGCGCAGTCTGCGCCCCGGGCGCCGCGCCGGCCGCAGGGCTGGAAGAGCCTGGACGCCACGCGGGAGCCGGCGTTGCCCATCGATGATTCCGACGGGGGCTGCGACGACTGGCCGCAGTGCAAGCAGGGCGGACCGTGGAACCGGCAGATTGCGACCCTGGAGATCGCCGAAGGCGATGCCATCACGGATTCGGACGAGGCCTACAACCTGATGATGCAGCGGGGCATCACGAACGTGGTGGTGATGGGCGTTCACCTGAACATGTGCGTCCTGGGCCGGCCGTTCTCGATCCGGAACATGGTGTTGCACGGCCAGAATGTGGTGTTCGTGCGGGACCTTACCGACACCATGTACAACTCGCGCATGGCCCCGTTCGTCAGCCATTTCGCCGGCACCGATCTGGTGACGGAACACATCGAGAAGTACTGGTGCCCCAGCGTCACCAGCGTGGCGTTCCTGGGCGGGGAGGCCTTCCGGTTCAAAGACGACCAACGTCCGCGGGTCGTGTTCCTGATCGGCGAGGATGAATACAAGACCTGGGAAACACTGCCCGACTTCGCGGAGCGCGACCTTCGCTGGCGTGGTTACAACGTGCGTGTGATCCAGCAGGATCCGGCGAACAAGCACCGCTTCCCCGGCCTGGTGGAGTCGCTGCGGGACGCCGATCTCCTGGTGGTCAGTGTCCGCCGCCGGGCGTTGGCGCGGGAGGAGTTGGAGGCCATCCGGGGTCATATCGCGGCCGGACGGCCGGTGGTAGGGATCCGCACCGCCAGCCACGCCTTCGCACCTCGAACCGAGGACGCGGCCCAGGGCGAGGCCTGGACCGGATTCGACGGCGAGGTGCTGGGGGGCAATTACCATGGCCACCACGGCAACGGGCCGGCGGTGGTCTTGCGCGCGGCCGCCGGGGCGGAGACGCATCCGGTGCTCAACGGGGTCCGGTTGCCCGCGCTGTCGGGGAAGGGGTCCCTCTACCAGGTCAGCCCGCTGAAGGAACGGGCGAGCCCGGTTTTGATCGGTTCGATCCCGGGCAAACCGGAGGAACCCGTGGCCTGGACCCACGTCGCGGGACCGAAGTCGGCGCGCGTGTTCTACACTTCGCTGGGCCACGTGGACGACTTCCGGCAACTCGCGTTTCGAAGGCTTTTGTTGAACGGGATGCTCTGGGCGATGGACCGTCCGTTGCCGCCCGAGGTGAAGGACAAGGCGGAGATCGAGCGCACCTTTCGGGAGGCCTGGAACCCGCTGATGGTGCCGGGCACCTGGGATGACCGGACCGAGAACGGATTGTCGGGCTACGATGGCATCGCCTGGTACCGGTGCCAGGTCCGGCCGCCGGCGGACTGGTCGGAGCGCGACTGGGAGTTGGTGGTGGAGAAGGTCGACAACGCGTACGAGGCCTACGTGGACGGCACGAAGATTGGCGGGGGCGGGTCGTTCCCGCCGAATTTCGCGAACGGACTTGAGGAGAAGAACCGCCATCCGATCCCGAAGGCGCTGCGGCGGGTTGGGGAGTGGCTGGTGGTTTCGATTCGAGTGTACGACCAGGATGGCAAGGGTGGTTTCAAGGGGCGGGCGCCGGTGCTGCGGAGCGGCGATCGGGTGATCGCGATGACAGGCGAATGGCAGTTTCGACTCGGGGACAACCCGGCCTGGGCCCGTCTTGGGCCCGGAGAGAATCTTGGCAGCCATCTTTTCCACGAGGTCATCAGCCTGGAGAAATTCGAGCGCGGCGGGGTTCCCGAGAAAATCCAGCCCGCGGCCAAGCCGCTACCGCCCTCCGAAAGCGCGCGCCGCTTCACGGTGATGGACGGACTCGAGATGGAGCTTCTTCTGGCCGAACCCGACATTGCCCAGCCATTGCAGATTTCCTTCGATGAGCGCGGACGGTTGTGGGTGACCGAGTACCGGCAGTATCCCGCCCCCGCGGGACTGAAGCTGGTCAGCCACGACCAGTTCTGGCGGGCGGTCTATGACAAGGTCCCGCCTCCGCCTCCGAACCACTTTCGCGGCGCCGACCGGATTTCGATCCACGAGGACACCGACGGCGACGGGCTGCCTGACCGCCACAAGGTCTTCGTGGACGGACTCAACATCGCGACGTCTTCGGCCAAGGGCCTGGGTGGGGTCTGGGTGCTCAATCCGCCGTACCTGCTCTTTTATGCGGATCGGAACGGGGACGACATTCCGGACGGCGATCCGGAGGTGCATCTGGAGGGGTTTGGTTTGGAGGACACCCATTCGGTGGCGAACAGCCTTCGCTGGGGTCCGGACGGATGGTTGTACGCGGCGCAGGGCAGCACGGTGTCGGGCCGGGTGCGAAGGCCGGGCACCACGAACGAGGTGTACACCCTGGGTCAGAACATCTGGCGGTATCACCCCGGGAACCGGCGGTACGAGGTCTTTTCGGAGGGTGGCGGCAATGCGTTCGGAGTGGAGATCGACGATCGCGGGCGCATTTTCTCGGGTCACAACGGCGGAAACACCCGGGGGTTCCATTACGTCCAGGGCGGCTATCTCCAGAAGGGTTTCGAGAAGCACGGGCAGCTCTCGAACCCGTATGCCTTCGGTTACTTTCCCCAGATGGCGCACAACGACGCCGAGCGGTTCACCCATACTTTCGTCCTCTACGGCGGCGGGGCGTTCAGCGGGTCGTTCGACGGACGCCTGTTCGGCATCGAACCGCTCCAGGGTCGGGTGATCCTCGCCGACGTCCAGCCCGAGGGATCCACCTTCCGCACCCGCGACGCCGGCTTCGCCGTCACTTCCGCGGATCCGTGGTTCAAACCGGTCGACATCAAGCACGGTCCCGATGGCGCGCTGTACATCGCCGACTGGTACGACTTCCAGGTGAATCACTGGCGCAATTACCAGGGCAACATGGACGCCGGCAATGGGCGCATCTACCGGCTGAAGGCCCGCGGTTCCAAGCCGGTGCGCGCCGAGGACCTAGGCCGCGTCCCCTCGACCCGGCTGGTGGAACTGCTCACCACCCCCAACCGCTGGATCCGCCAGACCGCGCTCCGGCTGCTCGGGGATCGCAGGGATCGCTCGGTGCTCGAGCCACTTCGGTCCCTGCTGGCCGCATCGGCGGGGCAGTCGGCGCTGGAAGCACTGTGGGGCCTTCATGCCGTGGGCGGCCTCGACGAGCCCGCTGCCCTGGCGGCGTTGAAACATGGGTCACCGGCGGTGCGCGAATGGACCGTGCGCCTGCTTGGGGACGAGGGACGTCTGACCCCCGCCATCGCCGCAGCCTGCGGGGACCTGGCCTCCACGGAACCCGATCTCGAAGTGCGCCAGCAACTGGCGGCGACCGCCCGGCGGCTGCCGTCGACGGAAGCGCTTCCGATCGTGAAGCGACTCGCGGTCCGGGATGAGGATTCGCGGGATCCGCGACAGCCCCTGATGCTCTGGTGGGCGGTGGAGGCGAAAGCGTCGACTGATCGCACCGCGGTGCTGGGGCTCTTTTCCGAGCCGGCATTCTGGGAACGGCCGATCGTGCGGGAACAACTGCTGGAACGTCTGATGCGACGCTATGCCCAGGCCGGAGGAAGGGAGGATTTCCTTGCCTGCGCCGAATTGTTGCGACGTTCGCCCAGCGCGGCTTCGACCGAACGACTGCTGGCGGGATTCGAAAAGGCTTTCGAGGGGCGCAGCCTGGCGGGGCTGCCGGCCGAGTTGGTGGCGTCCCTGGCGAAATCCGGGGGTGGTTCCCTGGCGCTCCAGCTGCGGGCGGGACGTCCCGGGGCGGTGGAGGCGGCCTTGGAACGGCTGGCGGACGAGAAGATGGATCCCAGCCAGCGGACCCAGGTGATTCAGTTGCTCGGCGAACTGAAGGAGACGCGCGCGGTGCCCGCGTTGCTCGGCGTATTGAAGTCGGTGCGGGAGCCGGTTCGTGTCGCCGCGCTGGGGGCGCTGCGGGGATTTGACGCGCCGCGGATCGGGGAGGAGGCGGTGTCGGTGCTCGTGGGATCGACGAACCAGAATCCGACGCGCACGGCGGCGCTTTCGATGCTGGCCAGCCGGGCGGGGTGGTCGATGCAACTGGCGCGCGCCGTGGAGGGCGGGCGATTGAAGGTGGAGGTTGTTGACTTGGACACCGCGCGGCAGATGAAGCGCCATCGGAATGCCGAACTGGCCGAACTCGTTTCGCGCCTCTGGCCGCAAACCGGACGTCCGACGAGTGCGGAGATGGAGGGCCGCATCGCGAAGCTTTCGGCGATTCTCCGGGCGGGCGCCGGGGATCCGTACAACGGCAAGAAGCTGTACACGGCCCAATGCGCAACCTGCCATCGCCTCTTCGCGGTGGGGGGGGCGATTGGTCCCGACCTGACCCCGTATCGCCGGGACGATCTGGAAACCCTGCTGCTCAATCTCGTCAATCCGAGCGCCGAGATCCGGGAGGGCTACGAGAACTACCTGGTGGAGACGAAGGATGAACGTTCCCTGAGCGGGTTCATCGTGCGTCAGGATGACGGGGTGGTGGTGGTGCGGGGGTTGGATGGGCAGGACGTGGTGTTGAATCGTAAGGAAATCGCGGAACTCCGGCCCGCCGGTTTGTCGCTCATGCCTGAGGGCCTGCTCGAGGGTCTGGATGACCAGCAGATCCGGGACTTCTTCGCCTACCTCCGCAGCAGCCAGCCCCTCGCGAACTGAGGGTTAGGAGAGGGGCATCGCGCAGAGGCGCAGA